>NZ_JBSVWQ010000147.1:0-14324 GCF_054071215.1 Pseudomonas sp. SDO5522_S412
CCGGATAGGTTGACTGATACACCGCATTCGCGAGCAAGCCCGCTCCCACATCGGGTTTAGCACCAGACACACAAATTGCTGTATATCCATCCAGATAAAAGTTGCCCAATTCTGATTTATTGCTCATCCTGCTCCCCATTCAATTGCGTAGCGAATGTGGTGACCATGCGGCTGTTCCTCTGTGAAAAACCGTCCCAGGCCAAGGATATCGCCGCCGTGCTCGGCGCGACCCGGCGTGGCGACGGTTGTTGGCTGGGTTCAGGCGTGACGGTGACCTGGTGCATCGGCCACCTGCTGGAAACCGCCCCGCCCGACAGCTACGACGCCAAGTACAAGCGCTGGGCGCTGGCCGACCTGCCTATCATCCCCGAAAAATGGAAGATGCTGGTCAAGCCCAAGACTGCCAGCCAGTTCAAGGCGGTCAAGCGTCTGCTGGGGGAAGCCCAGGAACTGGTGATCGCCACCGATGCCGACCGTGAGGGCGAGATGATCGCCCGTGAGCTGGTGGAGCATTGCCGTTATCGCGGCCCCATCCAGCGGCTATGGCTCTCGGCGCTCGACGACGCGTCGATCCGCAAGGCCCTGGCCTCGTTGAAGCCCGGTGCTGAAACCTTCAGCCTCTACCATTCGGCCCTTGGCCGCTCCCGTGCCGACTGGCTGATCGGGATGAACATGAGCCGCCTGTTTACCCTGCTGGGCCAACAGTCCGGCTACCAGGGCGTGTTGCCGGTCGGCCGTGTGCAAACCCCGACCTTGCGCCTGGTAGTGGACCGGGACCGCAGCATTGCCGACTTTGTACCCGTCGCTTATTGGGCCATCGATGTGGATCTGCTCCACGACGACATCACCTTTACGGCGCAGTGGCGCGCAACAGAAGACGCCTGTGACGATCAGGGCCGCTGCCTCAATCCGCAGCTTGCCCGGGACGCCGCCAATGCCATGAGCAACGCCGCCAGCGCCCGGCTGGTCAAACTGCGTACCGAGCGCATGCGCGACGTCGCGCCCCTGCCCTTCGACCTCGGCACCCTGCAGGAAATCTGCTCGAAAAAGCTTGGCCTCGGCGCCCAGGAAACCCTGGATGTTGCGCAGTCGCTCTACGAAACCCACAAGGTCATCACTTACCCCCGCAGCGATTGCGGCTACCTGCCCCTGAGCCAGCACGGCGACGCGCCGAAAATCCTCGCGGCGCTGGGGCGGGCCGATCCGGCGGTGAATGAATTGATGCCACACATCGACCCGAAGCGGCGCTCCCGAGCCTGGAACGACGCCAAGGTCAGCGCTCACCACGGCATCATTCCCACCGGCGCCGGCAAGGATGTCGGGCAATTGACGGGCAAGCATCGCGCGGTATACACCCTGATTCGCGCCCGCTATCTCGCGCAGTTCCTGCCCAATCACGAATACGACCGCACCCAGGCAGACTTCGACTGCGCCGGGGAAGCCCTGCGGGCAGTTGGCAAAGTCATCGTCGAGCCTGGCTGGAAACGCGCATTGCCGGAAGCATTGGCGCCGGCCAAGGGCCGTGAAGCACCTGCGCCGCAGTCCTTGCCAAAACTGGTTCAGGGGCAGGACTACGCCGTGGCCAAGGTCAACCTCAAGGACCTGTGGACCCAGCCACCCAAACCCTTCACCGAAGGCGACCTGATCAAGGCGATGAAAAACGTCGCCAAGCTGGTGGAAGACCCGCTGCTCAAGCAAAAGCTCAAGGACACCACCGGGATCGGCACCGAAGCCACCCGCGCCGGGATCATCCAGGGCCTGCTGGACCGCGGCTACCTGGTGAAAAACGGCAAGGCGCTGTCGGCAACACCCGCCGCTTTCAGCCTGATTGATGCAGTGCCACGGGCAATTGCCGACCCCGGTACCACCGCTATCTGGGAGCAGGCACTGGACATGGTACAAAGCGGCGAGATGAGCCTGGAAGAGTTCGTCGCCAAACAGGCGGCATGGATGAGCAAACAGGTGACCCGCTGCACTGGCATGCGCCTGACCATCAGCGGCCCGGCCAGCCCGGCCGGCCGTGGCGCCACACCGTGGAAAAACAAACGCAAACCGGCCAAGCGCAAGACGGCCACCAGCCCGAAGCGGGCGGCGAAACCGGCAAACAAAGGCTGAGAAGCACTAAGAAATCGCGACAATGACGTTTTTCGACGGGATGTATGCCGCTTTGGACCTTGCCCTGCTGCAGGCCATCCAGGATTCTGTAGGGCCTGCTAACCTCCCAACAATAACAACACCGGAGTGGCCTCCATGAAAACCGTTGCCCAAGTGCTGAAGTCCAAAGACCAGCATAACCATCAAGTCCACACCATCCCCCACGACCATACGGTATTTGAGGCCCTGATCGTGATGGCTTCGAAAAACGTCGGGGCCTTGCCAGTGCTCCAGGACGGCAAGGTGGTGGGCATCATCAGTGAACGAGACTATGCCCGTAAGGTCATCCTCCATGGATTGTCTTCGGTGACGACCAAAGCCCACGAGATCATGAATTCACCGGTGATCACCGTCGACACTCACCAGACTGTCGAGACGTGCATGACGATCATGACCGACCGACATCTGCGGCACCTGCCTGTGGTGGAGAATGGCGAACTGCTTGGCCTGCTGTCCATCGGCGACCTGGTCAAGGAAGCGATTGCCGAACAGGCCGACCTGATCAAACAGCTGGAGCAGTACATTCGCGGCGAATAATCATTGGGGACCCCATGCTCGATACCCTGCAACATCAAGTCGATAACCAACTCGACAACCTGCACCGGGCCATGGCCGAACGGCGCTTCCTGGTGCTGACCGGTGCGGGTATCAGCACCTCTTCGGGGATTCCCGATTATCGCGACAGCGAAGGCGTGCGCCGGGGCAAGGCACCGATGATGTACCAGGAGTTCCTGGCAACCCCGCAGGCGCGCCGCCGCTACTGGGCGCGGGCGATGCTCGGCTGGCCGAGGGTGCGTGTCGCGCAGCCGAACGCGGCGCATATCGCGTTGGCCACCCTGCAGCAGCGCCAGCGCATTACCGGGCTGATCACCCAGAACGTCGACACCCTGCACGACCAGGCTGGCAGCCATGATGTGATCGAACTCCACGGCAGCCTTCACCGGGTGCTATGTCTGGATTGCCAGCAGACCAGCGAACGGGACCTGATCCAGCGCCAAATGGAAGCGGAGAATCCGTACTTGGCGGGTGTGGATGCCGTCCAAGCCCCCGACGGTGACACCCTGCTGGACCCGGCCTTTGAAGGACGTTTTCAGGTGCCCCGCTGCCCCCATTGCGGTGGGCAACGGTTGAAGCCGGATGTGGTGTTTTTCGGTGAGAACGTCGCCCAGGGCACGGCAGCCAAGGCGATGGCGGCGGTGGATGACGCAGAAGGATTGCTGGTGGTGGGTTCGTCGCTGATGGCGTATTCAGCGTTTCGGTTGTGCAAGGCGATGGTCGAGCAAGGCAAGCCCGTGATTGCCATCAATCTGGGCAAGACACGGGGCGATGAGTTGCTGCAACTCAAGATCGAAGCCTCCTGCGAACGTTTGTTGCCGTTGCTGGCAGAACGCCTGGGATAGCCCAATCCTGCTTTTCTGTGGCGAGGGAGCTTGCTCCCGCTGGGCTGCGCAGCAGCCCCAAAACCGACAACCGAATGATTCCTGAAGAACCGCAGTCAGCCTGGTGGGGGCGCTTCGCACCCCAGCGGGAGCAAGCTCCCTCGCCACAAAAAGCCCCCGGATCCCGCGACCTGCCCGCACGAAAAGTGACGCCCAAGTCACGTTTTCCGCTCACACCCCCGCCCTGCAAGGATTTATGTAGTGCTCAAAAATAATCACTACATAATCGTTGACGTAACCGTTTTGTAATTGCATGATTCAAGCGTCTCCCGGATCGGGAGCGTTGGTAACACGCGTTTTGAACAAGCTCGTCTGACCGCCGAGCTGTTTTTTCCGGATGTGCACTGCCCACAAGGCAGATTGATGAAGCTGACCGGCCCGAAAGGATCGGTACAAGGAGCTCAAACGCTGCTTGTCTTCGTTATGAAACCATTGCGTAGCAGGTCATCAGCAAGACTACATGCATCGGTTCAAGACCCTGCCCGTATTCGGCAGACAGTCGCTGACGCCCGGTTTTCTGAGCCGGAGACAACTTAGTAGTTTTAACGGATCAACTAGAGATCGCCAACTGGTCAAGGGGCTTACACATGAATCTGAACAACCAACCAACTATCGATGAATTGGCTGAGATGTTCGCAGCGCAGAAAGACACGCTCGACGACCATATCCTCTGGATTGGTAAATCGGGCCAGGTCCATATTGACTGCCTGGCGCCCCACACCGTGGAAGAAGAGTTCGACAGGAATAACCGTGAACTGGCAGCGCGCCTGAAGATGTACCGCCGCGGCCAGGGTTATGTCGGCAAGAAAGCCGCCGCCGATCGCAACTTTATCGAGCAGGTCTTCCATACACTTAATACCGAGTGGCAGAACCTTAAAGGCCATTCGCAAGTTAAGGTGATCGACAGATACTGCTGATAACTACGCACTTATCACTTAAGCCTGCTCGCTTAAAACGAGCAGGCTTTTTTATGGCCGACGGTTATCGCAACAACGCCGGAAAACGCCCCTTCCCCGCTTCATCGCAAAAAATATCAAACATGGCCTGGGCCGCCGCTGAAAGTTCGTGGCCGGGCTTGGTCAGTACACCAATCGGCCGTTCGATCACCGGATCGCTCAAGGTGATGCAATGGGCGCCTGCTTCCTGCATTTGGCGTGCACACAACGCCGGCACTGCACTCACGCCCAAGCCACTGGCAACCATCTTGCCCACCGTCGCCAGTTGATGGCTCTCCAGGGCTACGGGCAGCTTCAGGTCCAGCGCCTTCAGGTGTTCTTCAAGCATCACTCGTACCGTGGACGGGCGCTGCAAGGTGATGAAGGGTTGTTCCAGCAAGGTGTGCCAGGCGATATCGGAGCGGCGTGCCAATGGCGAGTCACCGGGCACCACCGCCACAAAGCGGTCCACATACAGCGGGGTGAACACCAGCGATGAGCTTTCCGACGGTTCAAACGCCACGCCCAACTCCACTTGGCGATCGCGGACCATTTCCAGCACCTGCTCGTTGATCACGTCATTCACCGTTACGTTGACCTGGGGATAGCGCGCGCGAAAAATCTTCAGGATCGGTGGCAGCAGGTTTCCGGCAAACGACGGCATCGCCGCCACTGTTACCCGCCCGCGCTGCAAGGTGAAACGCTGGCGCAACTCATCCTCGGCATTGTCCCAGTCGGCGATCAGGCGCCGGGCCAGGGGCAGCAGGGATTCGCCTTCAGGGGTCAGCGCGACATTGCGCGTATTGCGGCTGAACAGCCGCCCGCCCAGGCCTTCTTCCAGGCCTTTGATGGTCAGGCTCAAGGCCGACTGGGAAAGATGCAAACGCTCACAGGCGGCCGCAAAGCTCAAGGTCTGGGCCACGGCAAGAAAGGCGCGCATCTGTTTAACTGTCATCAAGCTTCTCCCGATGGCTGAGGACTATGCTGTTTTTTAAATCAATCAACCTTAAAAAACAACTTAACAAATCAATCCGTCGGCGCAACACTCGGTTCATATGGCTGGCCCACAAACAATAAAAGAGGTGCATATGGCAGGTTTTGATAAACGCGTAGCGTCCTATGAAGAGGCGCTGGCAGGCCTGGAAGATGGCATGACGGTACTTGCCGGTGGTTTTGGCCTGTGCGGCATCCCGGAAAACCTCATTGCCGAAATCAAGCGCAAGGGCACCCGCAACCTGACCGTGGTCTCCAACAACTGCGGCGTCGACGGCTTCGGCCTGGGCCTGCTGCTGGAAGGCAAGCAGATCAGCAAGGTCTTCGCGTCCTACGTCGGTGAAAACGCCCTGTTCGAGAAGCAACTGCTCAGCGGCGAAATCGAAGTGGTCCTGACGCCCCAAGGCACCCTCGCCGAAAAACTGCGCGCAGGCGGTGCCGGCATCCCGGCCTTCTTCACCGCCACCGGCGTCGGCACGCCAGTCGCTGAAGGCAAGGAAACCCGCGAGTTCAACGGTCGCCCGTACCTGATGGAAGAATCCATCACCGGCGACTTCGCCATCGTCAAAGGCTGGAAAGCCGACCACTTCGGCAATGTGATCTATCGCCATACCGCCCAGAACTTCAACCCGCTGGCCGCCACCGCCGGCAGGATCACCGTGGTCGAAGTCGAAGAAATCGTCGAACCGGGCGAGCTGGACCCGGCGCATATCCACACCCCAGGGATCTACGTCGACCGGATCATTTGCGGCACCTTCGAGAAGCGCATCGAACAGCGCACCCTCCGCAAATAATCCACCAGCCCAAATAATAAGGAGACAAAAAATGGCTCTTACCCGCGAACAAATGGCTCAACGCGTCGCCCGCGAAATGCAGGACGGTTTCTACGTCAACCTCGGCATCGGCATTCCGACCCTGGTGGCCAACTACATCCCAGAAGGCATGGAGGTCATGCTGCAGTCGGAAAACGGCCTGCTGGGCATGGGTCCGTTTCCTACTGAAGAAACCATCGATGCCGACATGATCAACGCCGGCAAACAGACCGTCACCGCGCGCATTGGCGCATCGATCTTCTCCTCGGCCGAGTCCTTCGCGATGATTCGCGGCGGCCATGTCGACCTGACCGTGCTCGGCGCGTTTGAGGTCGATGTACAGGGCAACATCGCCTCGTGGATGATCCCCGGCAAGCTGGTCAAGGGCATGGGCGGCGCGATGGACCTGGTGGCCGGTGCCGAGAACATCATCGTGATCATGACCCACGCGTCCAAGGACGGTGAATCCAAGTTGCTGAGCCGCTGCAGCCTGCCGCTGACCGGCGCCAACTGCATCAAGCGCGTGCTGACGGACCTGGCCTACCTGGAAATCGAAAATGGCGCTTTTGTCCTCAAGGAACGCGCACCTGGCGTCAGTGTTGAAGAGATCGTCAGCAAGACAGCCGGTAAACTGATCGTCCCGGACCACGTTCCAGAAATGCACTTCCAGTGAGGACAGATTCCATGCAAGACGTCGTGATTGTTGCTGCCACCCGCACCGCCGTGGGCAGCTTCCAAGGTTCGCTGGCAAGCATCCCGGCCCCGGAGCTGGGGGCTGCGGTGATTCGTCGCCTGCTGGAGCAGACCGGCATCGACCCGGCACTCGTGGATGAAGTGATCCTTGGCCAGGTGCTCACCGCCGGCAGCGGCCAGAACCCGGCCCGCCAGGCCTCGATCCTCGCCGGCCTGCCCCACGCCGTGCCGGCGCTGACCCTGAACAAGGTCTGCGGCTCGGGGCTCAAGGCCCTGCACCTGGGCGCACAAGCGATCCGTTGCGGCGATGCCGAGGTAATCATCGCCGGCGGCATGGAGAACATGAGCCTGGCCCCGTACGTATTGCCGGCCGCCCGCACCGGCCTGCGCATGGGCCATGCGAAGATGATCGACAGCATGATCACCGACGGTCTGTGGGATGCGTTCAACGACTACCACATGGGGATCACCGCCGAGAACCTGGTGGACAAGTACGGCATTAGCCGTGAAGCCCAGGACGCCTTCGCCGCCGCCTCCCAGCAAAAAGCCACGGCGGCCATTGAAGCCGGGCGTTTCAGCGATGAGATCACACCGATCCTGATTCCCCAGCGCAAGGGCGACCCGGTGGCCTTCGCCGTGGACGAACAGCCACGGGCGGGCACCACCGCCGAATCCCTGGCCAAGCTCAAGCCGGCCTTCAAGAAAGACGGCACCGTCACCGCCGGCAACGCATCCAGCCTCAACGACGGCGCGGCTGCCGTGCTGCTGATGAGCGCGGACAAAGCCAAGGCGCTCGGCTTGCCAGTGCTGGCCCGAATCGCCAGCTACGCCAACGCCGGCGTCGATCCCGCGATCATGGGCATTGGCCCGGTATCGGCCACCCGCCGCTGCCTGGACAAGGCCGGCTGGAGCCTGGGCGACCTGGACCTGATCGAAGCCAACGAAGCCTTTGCCGCGCAGTCACTGGCGGTGGGCAAAGAGCTGGAATGGGACGCGGCCAAGGTCAACGTCAACGGCGGCGCGATTGCCATCGGCCACCCGATTGGCGCGTCAGGCTGCCGTGTGCTGGTGACCCTGCTGCATGAAATGATCAAGCGTGACGCCAAGAAAGGCCTGGCCACCCTGTGCATCGGTGGCGGGCAAGGTGTAGCCCTGGCCCTTGAACGCAGCTGATTTCGAAGAGCAACATGGAAAAGGCCCGGTTCCACGAAAACCGGGCCTTTTCTTTATCGGTCAGTCCCGCGCCTGGGGCACCGCAAACACCGCATTTGCCCGCACCACCACCTTCTCCCCGACCTGCACGCTGACCGTGGCAAACGCCATCTGCCGCCCGCGCTTGTGATGCTCCAGACGCACCTCGACCCACTCCCCTACCTGCACCGCGCCGAGATAGTCCAGGGTCATGCTCGCCGTGATCAACGGCAGCGGCGGCTCGCTGGAAAACGCCATGGCGTAGCCCATGCCCACATCCGCCAGGGTGGCCAGCACGCCACCGTGCACGGTGCCGCGTCCGTTGGCGTGGCGGTTGTCGGCGCGCAGGCCGATTTCCAGCTGCAAGCCTTCACCTCGGCTATACACCGGGCCAAGCAGGTCCAGGAGTGGGCTGCTACGACGCAGTGGAGTAAAGCCTTCGGGGATGGCATGGGCAGTCATGTCAGGTTCTTCCTTGGGGACAAGGCTGGAGGTGTATCCCACCGCAGCCATCCGGACCATCAACATCAGCCCGGTAAATCCCCGGTGATAAGCCTAACGCTTCATGCAGCGCTGATAACGCTCATCCACGCGCTTGGCAAACCAGGCCGTGGTGAGGTTGCGGGTGATCTTCGGGCTTTTCAGCACGATGCCCGGCAGGATCGCCCGCGGCACCGGTTTGCCGGCGGCCTTGTCGGCCAGGGCGAACACCCGCTGGTACAGGGTAGTGTCTTCAAAATCCAGGCGCTCGCCCTGCTCCAGCTGGCTGCGGATGCTCGGGTTGCGCATGTCCAGCGCCTTGCCCAGTGAGCGCACTGCCAGCTCGGTGGTGCCTGGCAGGAACGAGCCGTAGTTGATCAAGTCGCCGTCCAGCGCCAGCGTGGTACCCGAGACCCGGCTGACCGCTGCCTGGAATGCGGCGTTGCGGCTGGCGTACCAACCGGCATTGAAATCGGCGAAGCGGTATAGCATCTGGTCGTAATTCACCGGGTAGCCCAGCAGATGGGTGATGCCAAAGTACATGCCGCCTCGGCGGGTAAACACTTCCCGGCGGATGCTGCCATCCACGGTGTAGGGATAATCCCGGGCCTGCTTCTGTGCGAAGTCGATGCTGACCTGCATCGGGCCTGCGGTATGCACCGGGTTGAAGCCGCCAAACAGCGTATTGCCCAAGGGCACGACACTGATGAAGTCGTCAAAGATTCCACTCAAATCCCGCTCGGTGCGCGCAGCGTTCAAGCGCTCGGCGTAGGACTTGCCGGTGGGCGAGCGCAGTTGCAGTGCCGTGCGCACCAATACCGCCGGCACATGGACTTTAGCGGCGCGCCGCAGGATCTCGTCCTGGGCGATCTTGCCCATGTTCGGGACCGGCGGGTCGACCTGATAGGTGGACTCCTGCTCGGTCACGGCCAATACCGCGCAGATGTTCTCCGTACCAGGGTAGATTTTCTGCGTGTTGAAGGCGGTGTAGATGTCCTGGGCCCAGCCGCCACGATCCGGCACGCTGGCCGGCATCAGCCGCACGATCTGCGCTTTCACCTCGGCTTCGCTGCGCTCCGGCAGTTGCTGGGTGCGCTGGCTGGAGCAGCCGGCCAGTACCAATAAGGTGGTAAGGCACAGGATGAGGCGAGATGAACGCATGGGGCTTCCTTGGGTGACGATGGGCCAGTCTTGGCAGATATCGACCGGTAAGTCTAACCGGGGTTCGCCGACCTGCCGCACTCGCCAAAAAAACCGCAACGTGAAAGGATCAGGCTCCCGTCGTTCCTACAAGGAGTTTGAATGCCATGCTTAGCCTGAACTTCCTGATCACCTGCCTGATCGTCGTGCTCATTCCCGGCACCGGCGTGATCTTCACCGTGTCCACCGGACTGACCGCCGGCAAGCGCGCCAGTGTGTTCGCCGCGCTGGGCTGCACCGCCGGGATCGTCCCGCACTTGTTGGCCTCCGTGCTTGGGCTGTCCGCCCTGCTGCACACCAGCGCCCTGGCGTTCGAAGCCCTCAAGTATGCCGGCGCCGCCTACTTGCTGTACCTCGCCTATGCCACCTGGCGGGACCGCTCGGCCTTTGCCATGAACGACACACCGACGATTTCCAGCGCCCACAGCCTGATGGTGCGAGGCCTGTTGCTGAATATTCTGAACCCCAAGCTGACGATTTTCTTCCTGGCGTTCCTGCCGCAATTCGTCACCCCGGGCGCGGGCGCACCGGCCCTGCAAATGCTGTTGCTGAGCAGTGTATTCATGGCGATGACGTTTGCGGTGTTTGTGATTTATGGCCTGCTGGCCAATGTGTTCCGCCGCGCGGTGATCGAATCGCCACGTGTACAGAACTGGCTGCGCCGCAGTTTTGCAGCGGCGTTTGCGGGGTTGGGGCTGAACCTGGCGTTTGCCCAGCGCTAAGTTTCAAGCAGCCGCGAACAGCCTTCTGTGGCGAGGGAGCTTGCTCCCTCGCCACAGGTTACTTAGATCCCGGCAAGTGCCAGGTCCATCGCGAAGTAGGTGAAGATCAAGTCCGCACCGGCGCGCTTGATCGAGCCCAGGGTTTCCCGTACCACGCGGGCTTCGTCGATCGCGCCCGCCTGGGCGCCGAACTTGATCATCGCGTACTCGCCGCTGACCTGGTACGCCGCCACCGGCAAACGCGAGGCTTCGCGGATGTCGCGGATGATGTCCAGGTACGCGCCGGCCGGCTTGACCATCAGCGCGTCCGCACCTTCCTGCTCATCCAGCAACGATTCGCGCACCGCTTCGCGGCGGTTCATCGGGTTCATCTGGTAGCTCTTGCGATCGCCCTTCAGCGCGCTGCCGCCGGCTTCGCGGAACGGGCCGTAGAGGGCCGAGGCGAACTTGGTGGAATAGGCCATGATCGGGATATGGCTGAAGCCTGCTTCATCCAGGGCCCGGCGAATGGCCTGGACCTGCCCGTCCATCGCGGCAGACGGCGCGATCACATCGGCACCGGCACGAGCGGCAGCCACAGCTTGCTTGCCAAGGTTGACCAGGGTGCGGTCGTTGTCGACTTCGGCGCCGTGCATCACGCCGCAATGGCCGTGGTCGGTGTACTCGCAGAAGCAGGTGTCGGACATCACGATCATTTCCGGCACCGCATCCTTGATGATCGAGGACATGCGCGACACCAGGCCACGCTCTTGCCAGGTGTCACTGCCCGAGGCGTCCAGGTGGTGGGACACGCCGAAGGTCATCACCGACTTGATCCCGGCTTTCGCATAGCGCTCGATCTCACCCGCCAGCTTCGACTCGGGAATGCGCTGCACCCCGGGCATGCTGGTGATTGGCACGAAGTCGTCGATTTCTTCTTCAACGAAGATCGGCAGCACCAGGTCATTGAGGGTGAATTCGCTTTCCTGGAACAGGCCACGCAACTCCGGGGAGCGGCGCAGGCGGCGTGGACGGGCTTCGGGGAACTGGCTGGACATTGATGCTCCTGAAAAAAGGCAGGCCAAAAATCTTTGGGGCGAAAGCTTATGCCTCGTGCACCGCAGAGCACAAACGCCAAGTGCGGAACAGTTTATTGCAGGCTTGGTAACAATTGCATTGATCTAGAGCTGTAGACGGCCTTCAATGCAAACGGCAACCGCGCCGCCGACCCAGATTTCCTCGCCGCTGTGTTCAATGCGGATTCGCCCGGCGCGGCCCATGGCGGTGCCTTGGCTGACCACATAGCGGCTGGGCGCCAACCCCTCGCCCAGCAACCACTGGGCGACACCGGCGTTCAGGCTGCCGGTGGCCGGATCTTCCGGAGCGCCGTCGCCGGCAATAAAGGCCCGCACCTCAAACTGCGCCTCATCGCCATCCCGCTCGGGGTTCCACGGGGCGATCACGCCCACGGCCAAGCCCTGCAACTGCGAATAGTCAGGCCGCAGTGCCAGTACCTGCTCGCGATCCGCCAGCATCACCGCCAGCCAGCCCGCGCCGTTATCCACCCACTGGCTGCGCAAAATCGCACCGGGCTCAAGGTCCAGGGCCCGACGCACGCGCTCGACCAATTCAGCTTCCAGCGGGCCGGAACGCAGCAACGGTGGCGCGATAAACGCCAGTTCATCGCCCTGGCGGCGGATGCGCACCAGGCCGATCTCACACTCCTGGATGATCTCCTCCCCAGCGGGTTGGCCACCGGCCAGCAACCAGGCATGGCAACTGCCCAGGGTCGGATGGCCGGCAAACGGCAATTCCTTGAGGGTCGTGAAGATCCTTACGCGGTAGTCCGCTCGTGGATCACGGGGCTTGAGCAGGAAGGTGGTTTCGCTGAGGTTGGTCCAGTTGGCGAAATCCGCCATCTGCTGGTCGCTCAGGCTGTCGGCGCCCAGCACCACGGCCAACGGGTTGCCCTTGACGGCCACGCTGCTGAAAACGTCCAGTTGTTTGAAGTCGAAAGAAGCCATGCCGGTCCTTATGCTGGGATGTTCAAGCCACGGATCACCGCCGGCCGGGCGACAAACCCGTCCAGGGCCCGCAGTACGTTCGGGAAGTCGGTAATACCCACCAGGTCGCCGGACTCATAGAAGCCGATCAGGTTGCGAACCCACGGGAAGGTGGCGATGTCGGCAATGCTGTACTCGTCGCCCATGATCCAGGTGCGGCCCAACAGGCGCTTTTCCAGCACGTCCAGCAAGCGGCGCGACTCGGCGACGTAGCGGTCGCGCGGGCGCTTGTCTTCGTAGGCCGCGCCGGCGAATTTGTTGAAGAACCCCACCTGGCCGAACATCGGCCCGATACCGGCCATCTGGAACATCAGCCACTGGATCGTCTCGTAACGCATCGCCGGGTCTTCGGGAAGCAATTCACCGCTCTTCTCGGCGAGGTAGATCAGGATCGCGCCCGACTCGAACAGCCCCAGCGCCTGGCCGCTCGGGCCATTGGGGTCGATGATCGCCGGGATCTTGTTGTTGGGGTTCAGCGACAGGAACTCGCTGGAAAGCTGGTCCTGGGTCTCGAAACTGACCTTGTGCGCCTCGTAGGGCAGGCCGATTTCCTCGAGCATGATCGACACCTTGACCCCGTTGGGCGTGGGCAACGAATACAGCTGCAGACGCTCGGGATGCCGGGCCGGCCATTTGGCGGTGATGGGGAAGTCTGAAAGTGAGTTCATCATGGGACTCCTGATAAAAGTAGGAGAGTAGTGGTTCAGTGCCTATCGTGCATCCGTCTTAATTCAGCAACATCGGCGGGTTAATCTCCTGCACACGGCAAGGATGCCGCCCCATCTCCCCCGCGAAACGAACCAAACTGCCTTGGGGAACTCTTAAAGAGCGCCCGATGGCTGGGCTTGCTTGCCCTGAATCCCTGCACCGAGACTTAGAACCATCATGACCTACAAGCCTCTGTGCCTTGCGAAACGCTTCAAACGCTACTCTTACATCCTGCTGCCGGTATTGCTGGTGAGCGCCGCGGTCGGCCTTAGCCTGGAATCGCGGGTCAGCCGCGCCCAGCCGGTCGACGGCGTGCAAACCCTGGTGTTCCTGCGCCATGGGGAGAAACCTGCCGGGGGCCTCGGCCAACTCAACTGCCAGGGGCTTAACCGTGCGATGAACTTGGCCACCGTGCTGCCGGAAAAATTCGGCAAGGCCAACTACGTGTTCGCACCCAACCCGACCCGCAATGTCGAGGAAGGCGAGAAAGACAACTCCTACAGCTACATCCGCCCGTTGATGACCATCAGCCCCAGCGCGATCAAGCTCGGGTTGCCGGTCAACATAAAGTTCTCGGCCAATGACACCAGCGCCCTCGCTGACGAACTGGTGGAAGACAAATACCACAACGCCGTCATCTACACTGCCTGGTCCCATGGGTATCTGCCGGACTTGATCAACAAGGTGGCAAGCGAGGCCGTCGGTGAAAAACATGTGATTACCGACGATTGGTCCGGCAGCGATTTCGATAGCTTGTATGTGTTGACCCTGACCTGGCACAACGGCAAGGCCTCGCTGCTCAGCCGCAACTACAAGCAAGGCCTGGATAATGGCCAGCAGACTTGCCCGGACGCAACGCAAGTCAGCGCCGATATCTGACCGCCCCTGAAGACCCGTTGCGAGGGAGCTTGCTGTGGCGAGGGAGCTTGCTCCCGCTGGGCTGCGAAGCGGCCCC
>NZ_JBSVWQ010000148.1:0-14180 GCF_054071215.1 Pseudomonas sp. SDO5522_S412
CATGTGTGACTGATCCACCGCTTTCGCGAGCAAGCCCGCTCCCACATTGGATTTGTGTTGTTCTGTAGATTCCATAAAAAACGCCCGACCTTCGCAGGCCGGGCGTTTTTATGTGTCCCGTAAAAATCAGGACTGACTGGTAGGCGTCGGGGTTGCCGGCGTTGCAGTCGGGGTAGCAGCAGGCGTCGGTGGCGTGACCGAGTTGGTCGCCGGCGCTGCAGTTGCAGGCTTGGCCGCTACCGCTGGCTTCGGCGCTGCTGGCTTTTTGGCTACGGCAGGCTTCTTCGCCGCAGCCGGTTTTGCAGCTGGCTTGGCCGCTGCAGGTTTTGCAGCCGCAGGCTTGGCGGCGGGTTTGGCAGCAACCGGCTTGGCTGCAGGTTTCGCAGCGGCTGGCTTGGCAGCAGGTTTGGCGGCAGCGGTTTTCGCCGCTGGCTTGGCTGCTGCTTTTGCTGCCGGCTTGGCTGCAGGTTTCGCCGCAGGTTTTGCAGCTGCTTTAGCGGCCACTGGTTTAGCGGCAGGCTTGGCGGCCGGTTTAGCCGCTGCGGTTTTCGCCGCAGGCTTGGCAGCCGGTTTTGCAGCAGCTTTGGCCGGCGCTTTGGCGGCTGGCTTGGCTGCCGGTTTGGCGGCGGCCTTGACCAGCGGTTTAGCGGCGGTTTTAGCAGCAGGCTTGGCCGCTGCAGTTTTCGCCGCAGGCTTGGCAGCCGGTTTAGCCGCTGCAGTTTTAGCCGCAACTGGCGCAGCTTTAAGGCCGGTGAGTTTTTCGATTTGCCTGGTCAAGGTATCGACCTTGCTGTGCAGCGCTTTCACTTCAGTACGGCTAGGTACGCCCAGTCGCGAAATGGCACTGTTCAGGCGCTTGTCAAAAGCCCCTTCCAGTTCGCCCCACTTGTCGCTGATACGTGATTTGGCAGAACCGGCGGAAGCCTTTGCCGCATCGACTTGTTTACCCACTGTGCTCTTGGTCAACTTCTCGGCCTTCTCGCCGTCCTTAACCAAAGTCTCGAAGTATTTACCGCCGTCACTGCTCACCTTCGAGTACACGCCTAAACCGGCCAGCCAGATCTTGCGGGAGTATTTTTCAACTTCCCCGATCCACGAGCTGCCTTCTTTATCAGTAGTCTTTTTACCAGCCATCCCGTTGTCTCCTTAGTGTTTACGCGCGACACGTTCGAGCAATGCCGTCAGCTCATCGAGCTTAGCAGAGAGTGTCTCCACGTCATGTTTAGACGGAATGCCGATCCGATTCAAGGCACTTCCAACACGACTATCAAAAGCGCTTTCAACTTTATCCAGTTGCACTTCGACTCGACCTTTGATGCCGAAGACTTCGCTCTTGACTTGATCAATCTGACTGTTGGCTGCATCAAGTTGTTCAATCACAACTTTTTTGCCTTTACTTTCAACATGTTGACCAGTCTTAACCAGCTCTTTGAAGTACTCGGCGCCCTCGCTTCCGACCTTGGCGTAAGCCCCCAAACCGGCCAGCCAGATCTTGCGGGCATAGGATTTAACGTCAGTCAGGGCGTTAGTTCCGGTAGCAATTTTTTTCTTCAAAATAACTTTGGCCATGGTGCACCTCACGCATAAAGGGGGGAGGAACTGCCCACAGAAGTTGGGGGCTTGGGCACAAAGTAGGCAGAAAAATTAGAATCGGCACCCTAAGAAGGTCGCAAATCAGGCCAGGGCTTTATCCAGTGCCTTCTCGATTTCGGACTTGATGGTGCCACTCATGGCCGACATCAACAGGCCCAGTTCGACTTCAATCCGCAGGGAATCTTCCGCCACTTTCACGGTGCCTTTAACGCCCGAACGTTTGAGGTTCAGTGTGTCGCCGGCCCAGGAAGACTCCAGGCCATATTGCTCCTTGAGTTTGCTCGCCAACTTGTCGGCTTTTTCTCGGGCAGCGTCTTTGCCCAGTGTGTGGGCACGTTCAACCTGTATACGGGCCATTTGAATGACTCCTCGTTATAGAGACTTGTCGACCCGCCATGCGGCAAAAGGTCTCGGTGACCACCTATCTTACCTTCAGCCTTGCCAAGACAAAGCATGCCTTGGGGATTAGAATGCCCCCATTCTCTTTTGGTGACAGCGATATGACTGATCAGCGCAAAGGCAGCGATGCCGAACCCACCACTCACTTCGGCTTCAAGAACGTCCCGGAAAGCCAGAAAGCGGAAAAAGTCGCCGAGGTGTTCCACTCGGTCGCCGCCAAGTACGACTTGATGAACGACGTGCTCTCCGGCGGCATGCACCGCCTGTGGAAGCGCTTCACCATTGAGTTGTCGGGTGTACGCACCGGCAACCGTGTGCTGGATATCGCAGGCGGCACGGGCGACCTGGCCGCCAAGTTCTCCAAGCTGGTGGGCCCCACCGGGCAGGTGGTACTGGCCGACATCAACGGCTCGATGCTCAAGGTCGGTCGTGATCGCCTGCTGGACAAAGGTGTGGCGGGCAATATCGAGTTCGTCCAGGCCGACGCTGAAAAGCTGCCGTTCCCGGACAACCACTTCGACTGCGTGACCATCGCCTTCGGCCTGCGTAACGTGACCCACAAGGAAGACGCACTGCGCTCGATGCTGCGCGTACTCAAGCCCGGCGGTCGCCTGCTGGTGCTGGAGTTCTCCAAGCCGACCAACGCACTGATGTCCAAGGTCTACGACACCTACTCGTTCGCCTTCATGCCGTTGATGGGCAAGCTGATCACCAATGACGCCGAAAGCTACCGCTACCTGGCCGAATCGATCCGCATGCACCCGAACCAGGAAACCCTGAAGTCGATGATGGTAGAGGCCGGTTTCGACCGCGTGACCTACCACAACATGACCTCGGGCATCGTCGCCCTGCACCGCGGCATCAAGCCCTGATGCTGTTCGCAGGCCTTCTCGCCAGCGTCGAACACGGCCTCAACCGTGTACTGCGCCTGGACAGCACCGCCCTGGCACGGCTGGCGCACCTGAACGGCAGGATCATCGCCGTCGACTGCACCAGCCCCGCCTTGCAGCTGTTTATCCTGCCCAGCGATGAAGGCCTGTTGCTGGCGTCCCACTGGGCCGCCGACGCCGACTGCACCCTGCGTGCTTCCGGCTCAAGCCTGCTGCGCCTGGCCCTGAGCCGGGACAAGACGGCGATCCTCCACGGCCCGGACGTGGAACTTGAAGGCGACAGCGCGGTGCTGATGGACCTGGCCGCCGTGCTGCAAGACCTGGAACTGGACTGGGAATACGAGCTGTCACGCTGGCTCGGCCCGGTGGCCACCCAACTGATCAGCGGTCATCTGCGCAGCCGCACGCGCTGGTACCAGCAGGGTTTCGCCAGCCTGAACCAGAACCTCGCCGAATACCTGAGCGAAGAATCGCGCACCCTGGTCGGACAACGGGAAGCGGAAGCGCGCTTTCGCGAACTCGACCAGGCCAAACTCGACCTGGAACGACTTGAGGCGCGCTTCGAGCGCCTGAGCCGCTCCCTTGATTCAAGCGATAACGCATGAAGCTGCTCGCCGTCCGCCGTTTGTTTCGTATCCAGCGCGTCGTAATCCGCTACCGCCTCGATGACCTGCTGTTCGCCCTGCCGCTGCCGTGGTTCCTGCTGGCGGTGCGCTATGTGCTGCCGTGGCGCTGGTTCCCGCGCAAGACCCTCGAGCTGAGCCGTGGCGCGCGCCTGCGCCTGGCGTTGCAGGACCTGGGGCCGATCTTCATCAAGTTCGGGCAGATCCTCTCCACCCGCCGCGACCTGTTGCCCGAAGATATCGCCGACGAGCTGATGCTGTTGCAGGACCGCGTGCCACCGTTCGACTCGCAACTGGCAGTCACGCTGATTGAAGAACAGCTGGGCAAGAAGATCAGCGAAGTCTTCAGCCGCTTCGACATCGCGCCGCTGGCCTCGGCCTCGGTGGCCCAGGTGCATGCCGCGCAACTGAAAAGCGGCGAAGAAGTGGTGGTGAAGGTGATCCGCCCGGGCCTCAAGCCGATCATCGGCCAGGACCTGGCGTGGCTGTTCATCCTTGCCCGCGCCGCCGAGCGCTTTTCTGCCGATGCACGCCTGCTGCACCCGGTAGACGTGGTGCTGGACTACGAAAAAACCATCTACGACGAACTCGACCTGCTGCGCGAAGCGGCCAACGCCAGCCAGCTCAAGCGCAACTTCGAAGGCTCGCAGCTGCTGTACGTGCCGCAAGTCTATTGGGACTGGTGCCGCCCGAAAGTGCTGGTCATGGAGCGCATCTACGGCGTGCAGGTCACCGACCTCGCGACCCTGGCCGACCAGCGCACCGACATGAAGATGCTTGCCGAGCGCGGCGTGGAGATTTTCTTCACCCAAGTGTTCCGCGACAGCTTCTTCCACGCCGACATGCACCCCGGCAACATTTTCGTCAGCACCGTGAACCCGTGGAGCCCGCAGTACATTGCGATCGACTGCGGCATCGTCGGCAGCCTGACCCCGGAAGACCAGGATTACCTGGCGCGCAACCTGTTCGCTTTCTTCAAGCGTGACTACCGCCGCGTGGCGCAGTTGCACATCGATTCGGGCTGGGTGCCGGCCGAAACCAAGCTCAACGAATTCGAAGCGGCGATCCGCACTGTGTGCGAGCCGATCTTTGAAAAACCGTTAAAGGATATTTCCTTCGGTCAGGTGCTGATGCGTCTGTTCCAGACGGCGCGGCGCTTCAATATGGAAGTGCAGCCGCAGTTGGTACTGTTGCAAAAGACCCTGCTGAACATCGAAGGCCTGGGCCGCCAGCTGTACCCGGACCTCGACCTGTGGAACACCGCCCAGCCGTTCCTCGAGCGCTGGATGCGGGACCGTATCAGCCCGAAAACCCTGCTGGGCAACCTGCAAAGCCAGGTCGAGCAACTGCCGCACCTGGCCAACATGACCCGCGACCTGCTGGAGCGCATGTCCCAGCCCCACGCCAAGGACCCCGCACCGCCGTGGCACAAGCGCAAGGACGACTGGTTCCTGCGCCTGCTGGGCGCCGCGCACCTGGTGGGCGGTACGATACTGGCCGCCGGCGGGCCGCTGAATGAACTGGGCCACTGGCCGGCCGGCATCATGGTCGCGGTGGGCGTGTATCTGATCGTGCGTCGATAGCCAATCCGGTTATACACTGTCGCAAATTGCCGGAGCCGAAAATGAAAGACTGGCTGGACGAGATCAAGTGGGACAGTGACGGCCTGGTGCCGGCCATTGCCCAGGACTACAAGACCGGGCGCGTGCTGATGATGGCCTGGATGAACCGCGAGGCCCTGAGCCTGACCGCCGCCGAGAACCGCGCCATCTACTGGTCACGTTCCCGTGGCAAACTGTGGCGCAAGGGCGAAGAGTCCGGGCACGTGCAAACCCTGCATGAGATGCGCATCGACTGCGATGCCGATGTGGTGATCCTCAAGGTCGAGCAGATCGGCGATATCGCCTGTCACACCGGCCGTCACAGCTGCTTCTACCGCGTGTTCCAGAACGGCGAGTGGAAGACCGTCGAGCCCGTGCTCAAAGACCCGCACGCTATCTATTCGGCAGGACACTGAACATGAGCGATACCCTCAACCGTGTGGCCCAGGTGCTGGAAGACCGCAAAGGCGCGGACGCCGACAGCTCCTACGTCGCCAGCCTGTACCACAAGGGTCTGAACAAGATCCTGGAAAAACTCGGCGAAGAATCCGTCGAGACGATTATTGCGGCCAAGGACGCGCAAATCAGCGGCGACTGCAGCGACGTGATCTACGAAACTGCCGACTTGTGGTTCCACAGTCTGGTCATGCTCGCCCAACTGGGGCAGCATCCACAGGCAGTGCTTGATGAACTGGACCGTCGCTTCGGCTTGTCCGGGCATGCCGAAAAGGCCTCGCGCCCGTCCGTCTGACCAACTTTTACAGAGGAATTGCAGCATGGGCATTTTTGACTGGAAACACTGGATCGTCATTCTTGTGGTCGTTGTGCTGGTGTTCGGCACCAAGAAACTGAAAAACCTCGGCACCGACGTCGGTGAATCGATCAAGGGCTTTCGCAAGGCCATGAACGACGACGAAAAGCCTGCCGACCCGGCCGTCAATCCGGTGCCACCGGCGCAGCCTGTACACCCGCAGGCCACTCAGCCGATCACTGAACGTCGCACCTTCGACGTGCAGGCCGAGCACGTCAAAGAGCAGAACCAAAAAGACTCGTGAGTACTGAATAATGTTTGGTATCAGCTTCTCTGAACTGCTGCTCGTCGGCCTCGTGGCCCTGCTGGTACTGGGGCCGGAACGCCTGCCCGGTGCCGCGCGCACCGCCGGCCTGTGGATCGGGCGCCTGAAACGCAGTTTCAACGCCATCAAACAGGAAGTTGAACGGGAAATCGGCGCCGACGAGATTCGCCGGCAACTGCACAACGAACACATTCTGTCGTTGGAGCAGGAGGCACGGAAGATTCTCTCGCCGGTGCAGGAAACGCCCAAGCCGGTCGAGCCTGTGGCCGAGCATTCGATTGCTCCGCCCGCCGCACCCGCGCCTGCACCGGCCGCTGAACCCGTGCACGCCGTCGAGCCTGCGCCCACTGCGCCCGTGACCCCGACCGAACCCGCGCCGACACCTGCCGTGTCGCCCGCGCCCCACGACCCTACATTGCCGCCGCGAGCCCCATGAGCGCTGATAAACCGGAAACCGACCAGCACATGCCACTGGTCTCGCACCTCACCGAGTTGCGCACCCGCCTGCTGCGCTGTGTCGCGGCGATCTTCATCATCTTTGCCGGGCTGTTTGCCTTCACCCAGCAGATCTACACCTTCGTCTCCACGCCGCTGCGCAATTACCTGCCGGCCGGCGCGACGATGATCGCCACCGACGTGTCATCGCCGTTCCTCACGCCGTTGAAGCTGACGATGATGGTCTCGCTGTTCCTGGCGATCCCGGTGATCCTGCATCAGATCTGGGGCTTTATCGCGCCGGGCCTGTACAAGCATGAAAAACGCATCGCCGTGCCGCTGCTGGTGTCGAGCATCCTGCTGTTCTATACCGGGATGGCCTTTGCCTACTTCCTGGTGTTCCCGCTGATCTTCAAGTTCTTCGCCGCCGCCACCCCGGCCGGTGTGGAAATGATGACCGACATCACCAGCTACCTCGACTTCGTGATGACGCTGTTCTTCGCCTTTGGCGTAGCCTTCGAAATCCCGGTGGCCGTGGTGCTGCTGGTATGGATCGGCGTGGTCGACGTCAAATACCTGAAGAAGATCCGCCCCTACGTGATCATCGGCTGCTTCGTGGTCGGCATGATCCTGACCCCGCCGGACATCTTCTCCCAGACCCTGCTGGCCGTACCGATGTGGATGCTGTTCGAGATTGGCATCCTGTTTGGCAGCCTGGTGAGCAAGCGTGGCGATCACCCGGATGACCAACCCGCCGACGACGACCAGCCGCCAGCGACCCAGCCGTGAACCTGCTGCTGCTTGAGGAGGCCGACTTTATCGCGGCCGACCGGGTGGTGCTGCGTGATCGGCGCCTGGTGCATATGCAGGAAGTCCACCGTGCCGCCGTAGGCGACAGCCTGCGGGTCGGACGCATCGGCGGTTTGATGGGCAACGCGCAGTTGCTGCGCCTGGAAGCCCGGGAAGCCGAGCTGGAAGTAACCTTCGACCTGCCGCCGCCGGCCAAACTGCCCCTGACCCTGCTGCTGGCCCTGCCCCGTCCGAAAATGCTGCGCCGGGTGCTGCAAACCGTGGCGTCCATGGGCGTGCCGCGAGTGGTGCTGGTGAACAGCTATCGCGTGGAAAAGAGCTTCTGGCAGACGCCGTTCCTGGAGCCGGAAGCGATTCGCGAGCAATTGATCCTCGGCCTGGAACAGGCCCGGGACACGGTGCTGCCCGAGATCGTGATCGAAAAGCGCTTCAAGCCATTCGTCGAAGACCGCCTGCCCGCCATGGCGCAAGGCACCCTCGGCCTGATTGGTCACCCTGGCGACTATCCGCCCTGCCCTCGCGGGCTGGATGAGCCGGTCACCCTGGCCATCGGGCCGGAAGGCGGCTGGATTCCCTACGAGGTGGACCTGCTGGCCAAGGCCGGGTTGCAGCCGGTGCAACTCGGCGCGCGCATCCTGAGAGTCGAAACCGCCGTCACCGCGCTGCTCGCCCGCCTTTTCTAACACCGCCCTCTCCTGTAGGAGCGAGCTTGCTCGCGAAAAACTCAAGGACACCGCGCTCACTCAGAATGCCCGCGTTATCGTTGACGACCTTCGCGAGCAAGCTCGCTCCTACAGAAACATCCGAATCTGCCGATACGCTCTGAATAAGTCCAAGCCTTGTTCCAGGGGAGTTCGCAGCATGTATCGTTGGTTAGCCGAGAAACTGGGGAATGTCAGCGTCAACCGCAAGCTGAGCATAGGCTTCGGCCTGGTATTGGTCTTGACCCTATTGATCACCTTCACCGGCTGGACCGGCCTCAGCGGCGTGATCAGCCGTGGCGACAAGCTGGGCTACATCTCCAGCCTCAACGGGCTGACCAAGGACCTGCGCCTGGCGCGACTGGACTTCGAAATGCGCCGTGGCGAACAAGGCACCAGCGCGGTCAACGACCTGATCACCCAGCTGGAGAGTGGCCTGAAAAACGCCGCAGACCTGATCGAGCAACCCGACGACAAGCTCGTGGTAGAGCAGCAACAGGATGCCTTGGGCCAATACAAAAAAGCCTTCGGCGCCATGGTGCAGGCCGGCCTCAAGCGTGAAGGCGCCCGCAGCAAACTGGGCGATACCGCCGACAACGCCGTCGCGAAAATCAACGAAGTGGAAAAATCCCTGCTGCAAGGCTACAGCGTCACCCTGTTCAACAGCGTGGTCGACCTGAGCAAACTGATCCAGCAAGCGCGCTTCCAGGTGCGCGGCTACACCTACAGCGGCAAGGTCGAGGCCGAACAGCCGGCGCTGGATGCCATCGACAACGCCCTGAAGAAAATCACCGACCTCAACGACCCGTTGCCCGAGCAATACCGGGCCAACCTGCAAGAGGCCAGCGTTTCGCTGCAGGCCTACCGCGCCGCGGTGAGCCAGTACCGCGACTCCCAGGTGGCCAGTGCCGCCGCGATGAAAATCATGGGCGAGCAAGGCGATATCCTGCTCGATCGCAGTAACAAACTCACCACTTCGCAAACCGTGGTGCGTGATACCGATGCCGCCCACGCCAAGAACCTGCTGTTACTGGCCACCGCCCTCGCGCTGGCGTTTGGTGTACTCGCCGCCTGGGCCATTACCCGGCAGATCGTGATTCCACTGAACCAGACCCTCAAAGTCGCCGAGCGCGTGGCGTCCGGCGACCTGAGCCACAACCTGATCTCCCAGCGCCAGGATGAACTGGGGCAACTGCAACGGTCGATGCAAAGCATGACCGTGGGCCTGCGGGAGCTGATTGGCGGTATCAGCGACGGCGTCACCCAGATCGCCAGTGCCGCCGAGCAGCTATCGGCCGTTACCGAGCAGACCAGCGCCGGGGTCAACAGCCAGAAGGTCGAGACCGACCAGGTCGCCACCGCCATGAACGAAATGGCCGCTACCGTGCAGGAAGTCGCACGTAACGCCGAGGAAGCTTCCGAGGCCGCCGTAGCCGCCGACCAGCAGGCCCGTGAGGGTGACAAGGTAGTCGGTGAAGCCATCGCCCAGATCGAGCGCCTGGCCAGCGAGGTGGGCAACTCCACCGAAGCCATGGGCCATCTCAAGCGTGAGAGCGACAAGATCGGCAGTGTGCTGGACGTCATCAAGTCGGTGGCCCAGCAAACCAACCTGCTGGCCCTTAACGCAGCGATTGAAGCGGCGCGCGCCGGTGAAGCCGGACGCGGTTTTGCGGTGGTTGCCGATGAAGTGCGCAGCCTTGCCCAGCGAACGCAGAAGTCCACCGAGGAGATCGAAGAGTTGATCGTCGGCCTGCAAAGCGGCACCCAGCAGGTGGCAACCATCATGGACAACAGTCGCGGCCTGACTGACAGCAGCGTCGAGCTGACCCGTCGGGCCGGCAATGCCCTGGAGAACATCACCCGTACCGTCTCGGCGATCCAGGCGATGAACCAGCAGATCGCCACCGCCGCCGAGCAGCAAAGCGCCGTGGCCGAAGAGATCAACCGCAGCGTGCTCAACGTGCGGGACGTTTCCGAACAAACCTCGGCGGCCAGCGAAGAAACTGCGGCTTCCAGTGCCGAGCTGGCGCGCCTGGGGATTTACCTGCAAAGCCTGGTAGGTCGCTTCAAGGTCTGACCCGCTTGCGGCGGCCATCAGGGCCGCCGCTCCGACAATATGTGAAATTTCCTACGCGTTTTTCAGGTCGTGGATCACACAACTGGCGCCGAATAAAAGTAGCGTTTCAACTCCCCTGACCATTGTTGGCCGGACGCTTGAGACGCTCCTTTTGATTCGTTGGAGGTTCACCATGTTTCGTCCACTGACCCGCCTGCTCGGAAACATCAGCATCAGCCTCAAACTTGCCCTGGGCTTTGGCCTGGTGCTCAGCCTCAGCCTGATCATCGCCTCTACCGGCTGGCAAGCCTTGAGCGCATCCCTCGAGCGCTCCCAAAAACTCACGCTGCTCTCGCAATTGGCAGTCGTCGGCGAAGAGTTGCGCGCTGATCGCATCGTCTATCGCACCCTGAACGACCCGGCCAGCCTGTCCAAAATAGAGCTGCATATGGACAAGATCGACCAGTTCCTGGTGGATCTTTCCCCGCGATTTACCGACCCGGTCAACCAACAACAGCTGCAGGAAAGCCGACGCTTCGTCACCAGCTTCAAGACCGCCTTAAGCGGCCTGGAGGGGCTGATCAAGCAACGTGAAAACGCCCGTGAACAGCTCAAGCGCAGCTCAGTCCAGAGCAGTGACAGCCTCTCTGAACTGTCGAGCAACCTGCCCAATCAAGACGATGAAAAGGCCCTCGATGCCGTGGAACAATTGCGCCAGGCCCTGGAACAAGCCGAAGACCGCGCCCAGAGCCCCGCCTGGGCCGCTGCGTCATTGGACGCCTATGCCAAGGACGTGAGTGATGCGCTACTGGCCCTGGATGGCGCCCAGGCGGCGGTAGGCGCGCTGCCGGTTGACGCCAGCGCCCTGAAAAAAGTCCTGCTCGACTTTCGGACTCACCTGACACGCCTCAAGGACGCCCAACTCAGCGCCGAAACCACCCAGAACCAGCTTGAACAGTGGCTGGATCAATTGCTCACGGAAAGCGACCTGCTGAGCCAGGACCAGACCGCCAAGCGTGACAACGAAGCCAGCCTCGCCCGCACCCTGCTGCTCAACGTTACTGCAGCGGCGCTGTTGCTCGGCGTCGTGGCCGCCTGGTTGATCGCCGGCCAGATCGTCGCGCCGCTGCGCCAGGCCCTGTCCGTAGCCAACCGGATCGCCGAAGGTGACCTGAGCCACGACATCCAGGCCTCGCGCCAGGATGAACTGGGGCAGTTGCAGCGCAGCATCGGGCAAATGACCCTCAACCTGCGGGGCTTGATCAGCGGCATCGGCGACAGCGCCCAGCAGATCGCCAGCGCCGCCGAGCAACTCTCGGCGGTCACCGAGCAAACTCGCGACGGGGTCGACGGCCAGAAGCAGGAAACCGAACAGGTGGCCACCGCCATGAACGAGATGCTCGCCACCTCCCAGGAAGTTGCGCGCCATGCCGAGCAAGCGTCGCTGGCTGCTGCCGAGGCCGACCGGCAGGCGGGCCAGGGCGATCAGGTGGTGGCTGAGGCCATTACCCACATCGAGCACCTGGCTCAGGAGATGGCTCGTTCAAGCCAGGCCATGCAAGGCCTGCAACAGGAAAGCCGGAAGATCGGCAGCGTGCTGGAGGTGATCAAGTCGGTATCGGAACAGACCAACTTGCTGGCCCTCAACGCCGCGATCGAGGCGGCCCGCGCAGGCGAAGCCGGCAGGGGGTTTGCCGTGGTCGCCGATGAAGTGCGCAGCCTGGCACAACGCACCCAGCAGTCGGCCGAGGAAATCGAGGAGTTGATCAGCGGCCTGCACCGGGGCACGCAGCAGGTGGCGGACATTATGGACAACAGTCGCAGCCTCACCGACAACAGCGTGCAACTGACCCGTCGCGCAGGAGACGCACTGGCGGGTATCACCCGTACCGTGTCAGTGATTCAGGAGATGAACCCGCAGATTGCCGCTGCCGCCGAGGAACAAACCGCGGTCGCCGAGGAGATCAACCGCAGCGTGTTGAAGGTCAAGGATGTATCGGAACAGACCTGGGCCGCGAGTCAGGACACTGCGGCGGCCAGTGTCGAACTGGCGCGCCTGGGGGCGGATTTGCAGGTGTGGGTGGGCAAGTTCAAGGTCTGAAAAAACCCAACCTGTGGCGAGGGAGCTTGCTCCCGCTGGAGTGCGAAGCGCTCCCGGCTTTTTTTGGAGCCCCTCCACAACCCCGCGGGAACAAAACCCCCCCCCCCAAAAAGCATTCCAACGCATTTATAGAACCTGGCGCAGGAAGGCTTGGGCGCGAGGGTCCTTCGGCGCATCGAAGAATTGCGCCGGGGCGGCGTCCTCCAACAGTTTGCCGTGATCGAAGAACAGCACGCGATCAGCCACTTCCCGGGCAAAGCCCATTTCATGGGTGACGCAGACCATGGTCATGCCTTCCAGGGCCAGGGTCTTCATCACGTCCAGCACTTCACCGACCATTTCCGGGTCCAGGGCCGAGGTGGGCTCGTCAAACAGCATCACCTTGGGCTCCATCGCCAGCGCACGGGCAATCGCGACGCGCTGCTGCTGGCCACCGGAAAGCCGCGACGGAAACTCGTGGGCTTTCTGGGCAATGCCGACTTTCTCCAGGAGCGCCAGGGCCTTGGCCTCGCGCTCTTTCTTGCCGCGCTTGCGCACGACTTTTTGTGCCAGGCAGAGGTTTTCCAGCACGGTCATGTGGGGGAACAGGTTGAAGTGCTGGAACACCATGCCGACTTCACGGCGATAGGCGTTCACGTCGGTCTTCGGGTCTGCCAGTTGCAGGCCGTCGATGCTTACCGAGCCGGAATCGAATTCCTCCAGGCCGTTAAGGCAGCGCAGGAACGTCGACTTGCCGGAACCGGACGGGCCGATCACCACCAGCACTTCACCCCTGGCCACTTGGGTGGTCACGTTGTCCACCGCGCGCACGACGTGGCCACGGGTGTCGAAGACTTTTACCAGATCGCGGACTTCAATCACTTTGCGCGAGCCTCCGCTCAAGCCGGCTGGCGATTTTCGACAGCGGCAGGTTGATCAGCAGGTACAGGCCTGCGACGCAGAACAGGATTTCGAATGGCGAGAACGAGGTGGTGATGACCTCGCGGCCGCTTTTGAGCAGCTCGGTAATCGCGATCACCGACACCAGGGATGTGTCCTTGACCAGGCTGATAAATTGCCCGGCCAGGGGCGGCAGCACGCGCTTGAAAGCTTGCGGCAACACCACGTGGCGCATCGACTGACCGGCACTGAGCCCCAGGGAGCGGGCTGCCTCATTCTGCCCACGGGCAATCGACTGCACGCCGGCACGGATGATTTCCGCCACATACGCGCCGGTAAACAGTGACAGCGCGGCGATCCCGGCGAATTCCCGGGACAGGTTGAGCACCGTGCCGATAAAGAAATAGAAAATGAAGATCTGCACCAATAGTGGCGTACCGCGCACCAGTTCGACGTAGATCGTCGACAGATCGCGTAAAGTCGGGTTGTTCGACAGGCGGCACAATCCGGTCGCCAGGCCGATCAACAGTCCCAGCACCCCGGACACCACCGATAGCCACAACGTAGTCCACAAGCCCCACAGCAGAGGGCCCGCAGCCCAATGCCGGGTGACGCCGACCACATCGCCCTCGGCCACGTCATCGCCCTTGGCCACTTGCAGACTGTTCTCGGCCACGGTCAGGTGCTGTTCGTTGCCCTCGTCATTACGCAGGGTGACGTCAGCCACATCGCCCTTGCGTACCAACTCGCTGACGGTGGAAATGTCCGACGCACGCTGGGATTCTTCGGCCTGGTAGACGAAGTACTGCGGCACGCGGTTCCAGCGCCATTCGTAGGACATCAGCGAGGTGGCGTAATACAACGCGCCGGCCAGGCCGACCAGCACCAGCACCGTCAGCAGGTGCCAGGGCCATTGGGCTTTTTTCTGTTTCATTTCAGGTTCCGGGATGTGTATCGCCTGGCAGGCCCTATTCGCGAGCAAGCCCGCTCCCACATTTCGACCGCGATCTAATGTG
>NZ_JBSVWQ010000149.1:0-13908 GCF_054071215.1 Pseudomonas sp. SDO5522_S412
CCGCTGTAAGAGCGGAACCCTAAGTGGCCGTTACCGAAGAAACGGATATGTACCCAAAACCAAACCCAACCTTAAGGATTCCGAACACTCAAAAGACTCATCAACCCCGCCAACGGAAAATCCCCCTCCAACTCCGCCAAACTCGCCGTACTCATAGCCTGCGGCTGCCGAAAATGCCCATGCTGCAAATAACTGATCAGCCCCCCCACAAACGGCTGATGGCTAACCAGCAACACATCATCGTCATTGTCGAGATGCTTGAGCACCTCCAGCGGATTACTCTCCGGCGTCAACCAAGGCACAGTGCGGACATCCGGCTCAAACCCCAACGCCTCCCGCACCAACTGCGCCGTCTGCTGCGCCCGCACATACGGACTGGCAATGATCGCCCGAATCGGCTGCCCGATCAGATGCGCCGCACTGCGCAACACCTCATCGCGCCCATGGGCCGTCAAATTACGCTCGGCATCCGTACGCGCATGCCCCTCGGCCTCACCGTGACGCAACACCCACACCTTCATAGCTTGGGTTCCTCATCACGCGCCGGATGCGGTGCAGGCGGCACACTGTGGGCAGCCTCACCTTCCGGTGCACGGGGCGTCGGCCAATCGGCGAACGGCCAAGGCTTCTGATCACTGTGAAAACTGCCAAACCGCCCAATCTGCGCCAAGAACTGACTCAGGCTGTCACCAAAATTCATCAGCCCCAGGTTCGGTGCCCCATACACCAGGCGATAAACCAGTTGCACCACCACCAGCGCGCCCAGCAGAAACTGCGCCACTTGCCACACCAGGGCAAACACCAGCATCCACAGCACACGCAGGCCAATGGATTCGTACTTGGGAGCTGCTTTCGGATCGTTCATGACGCGTTCCTCAGTTGAAACCACTGGTGGAAATAAAGTCGACATCGGTTTTAGGCTCGGCGCGCATCAGCAACTCGATGACCTGGTTCAAGGTGCGCCCTTCAAACAGGATCGCGTGCAACCCGGCAACCAGCGGCATATACACCCCGACCTCCTGAGACTTGGCCTTCAGCACCTTCAGGGTGTTGACGCCTTCCGCCACTTCGCCCAAACGCGTCACGGCGTCTTCCAGGCTCAAGCCCTGACCAAGGGCAAAACCGACCTGATAGTTGCGGCTTTTCGGTGACGAGCAGGTGACGATCAGGTCGCCCACACCCGCCAGGCCAAGGAAGGTCATCGGGTTGGCGCCCTGATTGACCGCAAACCGGGTCATCTCGGCCAGGGCGCGAGTGATCAGCATGCTCTTGGTGTTTTCACCCATGCCCAGCGCAACCGCCATGCCGGCGATGATCGCGTAGACGTTCTTCAACGCCCCGCCCAGCTCGACGCCGAAACGGTCGGCACTGGCGTACACGCGGAAGGTGCGACCGTGCAGCACCTCCTGCACCCGCTCGCAGAGTTCTTCGTCTTCACTGGCGATCACCGTGGCAGTCAGCGCGTGCTCAGCCACTTCCCGCGCCAGGTTCGGCCCGGACAACACGCCAATCCGCGCTTCGGGGGCGATTTCTTCAAGGATCTCGCTCATCAACTTGAAGGTGTGCGCCTCAATGCCCTTGGTCAGGCTCACCAGCAGCTTGCCCGCCAGCCGCTCGGCATGGGGTGCAAGCACCGAACGCAAAGCGCTGGAGGGCAGCGCGACGAAGCACAGGTCGCATTCGTCCAGCGTCGCCTGTAAATCAGTCACCGGCTCCACGGCCGGCAGAATCTTGATGCCTTTAAGGTAACGGGGGTTTTCCCGGTTGACCCGAATGGCTTCGGCTTGCTCGGGGTCACGCATCCATTGGCGCACCCGGTGACCATTTTCAGCCAGCAGATTAGCCACGGCGGTACCAAAACTTCCGCCTCCCAGGACCGCAATAGGGCGCTGTTCAGTCATATGCAATCCGTTAATCCATAGCAGTGGCGATGGCCGCATTATACGGAGCGACCCGCCTGCGGCCAGCCCCCGCGTCAATTCAAACGCTTGTCGGAAAATGCGACATTTGTGCGAAGTAATTACAGGGCCGACGACTGGCAAAAGGCCCCACCTCAGTTAACATGGGCGGCTATCCGTAATTATCAAGGCCGTGCCGTGTATTTGGGCCCTCCTCCTCGCTCATCCCTTCTGCTGACGTTGTTGTGCATGCCGTGGTGCAGTGTGCCGGTGCTGGCTGACGACCTGTTCCTCGACAGCCAGCCGCTGCCGCAGGTGCTGACCGCCACCCGGCTCAAGCAATCGGCCGCCGCCGTGCCCGGCAGCATGACGGTGATCGACGCCGAGTTGATCAAGGCCAGCGGTGCGCGGGATATCCCCGAACTGCTGCGGCTGGTGCCCGGGATGATGGTCGGCTACACCACCGGCAACCAGGCCGCCGTGAATTACCACGGCACCCAGGCGGGCGATGCGCGGCGCATGCAGGTGTTGATCGATGGGCGCTCGGTGTACCGCGCGGGCCTGGCCACGGTGGACTGGAGCGATATTCCGGTAGCCCTGGAAGACATCGACCGCATCGAGGTCTTCCGCGGCCCCAATACCGTCAGCTACGGCGCCAACGCGCTGATGGCCGTCGTCAACATCCTCACCCGCTCGCCGGCCAACAGCCATGGCACGCGGATGAAACTCACCCAGGGCGGCCGAGGGATCAACGACTGGTACGCCAGCCAGGGCATGGGCTGGGACACCGGCGATTTGCGCCTGTCACTCTCCGGTCAACAGGACGATGGCTTTGACAGCGACCGCGTGGGCGCTGACCGCCGCGACGGACGCCGCCTGAACCGCTTCAGCCTGGCCGTGAGCCAGACCCTGAATGCGCAACAAAGCATCGACTGGCAACTGGACGCCAAGGAAGGCACCAACCAGCGCCCTTACACCTACCAACCGGTGTTCGACGGGATTACCGAAGGCGGTAACAATTCCGACGTCAGCGCCAAGGACTATGCCGGTTCCCTGCGCTGGAACTTCGACTTCAACCCCGATCACAGCCTGTATATCCAGGGTTCGGCCCAGCAATGGGATCGCCGGCAGATCTGGCGCGCGTGCGATGCCAAGGTCTCGTTCAGCCCGGAACTGACGCAGCTGTGGCAGCTCAACCCCAACTATGCCGAGCGACTGGCCCGGCACATGAACAACTTCAACCCCGGCAACCTCCCACCCGGCAGCGCCGCCGAGCAGGCACTGGCCCGCCAGGTGCTCCAGCAATGGGGAGACGGCGGCAAGGACCCGGTCTGCGGCAACATCGACCAAAGCACCAAGGAAAGCCGCTACGACCTAGAGCTGCAAGACACCCTCAGCCTGTCCGACAGCCTGCGCCTGGTCAGCGGCATGAACTACCGCTACGACCGCGCCGACTCCGACACCTACTTCAACGGCACCCTGGACGACACCACCTGGCGCCTGTTCGGCCACCTGGAATGGCGGGCCAGCGAACACTGGCTGCTGCAGGGCGGCGCGATGTACGAAGACACTCACCTGAGCGGCAACTCGCTGACGCCACGGGTGGCCGTCAACTACCTGATCAACCCGCGCCACGGCCTGCGCGCGGTGTACTCCGAAGCCATTCGCTCCCCGGACATGTTCGAGAACAACGTCAACTGGAGCTACCGCGTCACCAACCTCAGCTCGCCGGCCTACGGCCAGAACTCCGGCCAATACTTCGTGGTGACCCGTGGCCCGGGCAACCTCGACAAAGAGCTGATGCGCTCCCGGGAGCTGGGCTACAACGGCTTTTTTGCCGACATCGGGCTGAACGTCGACGTGAAGCTGTTCTACGACGAAATCAGCGAAATGGTCAGCGAGCCGCTGCGCAACAACCAGTACATCGCCAGCAACTCGAACAGCTCGCGCTTTACCGGCACCGAAACCCAGCTCGACTGGCACATGAGCACCGCCGACCGGCTGCGCGTCACCTATGCTTATGTGGATGCCAGCGCCACCAACCCCCTGGACAGGCAGCAGACCGCCCGCAACAGCGGCTCGGCCGGCTGGATGCGGGAATGGGGCCATGGCTGGTCCAGCGCGGTGTTCTACTATGGCGACGATGCGCTCAACCAGTATCGCTTCGAACGGGTCGACCTGCGGGTGGCCAAGCGCATTGCCTTGGGCAAAGCCAACGTGGAGCTGGCCGGCATGTTGCAACAACGCCTCGACAATCAGCCCACCACCTGGCCCGACAACAACTATGACCAACGCCACGTGCTCTACTTCAGTGCGGAGTTAGAGTTCTAGTGGACAGCGACTCGTCACGGATGACCCTGCCCTTTACCGCCCGGCTCTGGCGGTGCTGTGTGTTGCTTGGGGTTTTACTGTTTGCCGCACCGACATGGGCAGCGGATATCCTGCTGACCGCCGACGAAGACGGCCCGGGCGTACAAACATTCGTCCAGGCCCTGGCCCTGCAGCGTCCCGAAGACAGCGTGAAGTTCACCCCGCTCAAGGACCTGCCCGCCCCCGCAAACTTGCCGACCAGCACCCGCCTGATCCTGCTGGACCTGCCCAGCCTTGACTGGCGCCTGCAAGACGCCCAGGGCCCACCGACCCTGGTGCTGCGCATCAGCCGCCTGCAAGCGCGCCAGCGCCTGGGTGCCACGTTGCCTGCGAAGATCAGCCTGCTGTGGAGCGACCCACCGCTGGACCGACAACTGCGACTGATCACCGGCATCCTGCCTCAGGCCCGGCGCATCGGCGTGCTCTATGGCATCGACAGCGAGTTCCTGCTGCGCGAGCTGCGCCAGTACGCCGCGCCCATGGGCCTGGAGATCGTGCCCCAGCTTTGGGAAAACATTAATGACAGTCGCCCGCTGCAAAGCCTGTTCAAGAACAGCGACGTCTTGCTGGGGCTGGATGATCCCCAGCTGTACAACCCGAAAACCGCGAAAAACCTGCTGCTCAGCAGCTACGCCAGGCAATTGCCACTGGTCGGGCCCAACGCCGGGTTCGTCAAGGCCGGCAGCCTGGCCAGCACCTACAGCGATCAGACCGACTGGCTGGATGTGCTCGACCGCCTGCTGGATCATGCGCCGGCCAGTTGGCCGCGCTCGCTGTACCCGGAACGTTTCAAAGTCGTAGGCAACCCGCAGGTTGCGCGCTCACTGGGGATCGAACAGGTGGACGAAACCAACGTCGCCGCCCGCCTGGCCGAAGGAGAAAAACGCCCATGACATTTCGTCGCCGTTGGGACATCAACACCCGGACCCAGCTCATTACCCTGGGCCCGGCACTCCTGCTGACGCTGCTGTTGATCAGCTTCTTCACCTTCGTGCGGATCCAGGACCTGCGCCAGGAACTGGACCACACCGGCCAGTTGATCGCCAACCAACTGGCGCCGGCCACCGAATACGGGGTGATTTCCGGCAACAACGACGTGCTTGAAAGCCTGTTGCGGGCCACCCTCGCCACGCCGCACGTGCGCTTCCTGGAGATTCAGGACAGCGCAGAAAATATCCTGGTGTATGTCGAGCAACCGTCGGAGAAGCACGATCGCTCGCTGTCGGTGAAAGTCTTCCAGGCGCCGATTCGCCTGCAACATATCCAGCTGGGCAATGACTTCTTCCAGGACAGTACTGCCGAGCCCAAGGCCCCGCGCGCGGACTACCTGGGGCGAGTGATTGTCGGCATGTCCAACGATGCGTTCAGCCAGCGCCAGCAGGAAATCCTGTTCAAGGCCGGGATTCTCGCGCTGTTCGCCCTGCTGTTTACGTTCCTGCTGGCCCGGCGCCTGGCGGCCAGCCTGTCGCAACCGATCAGCGCCATGGGCAATGCGGTCAAGGCGATCCAGCAGGGCGATTACCAGACGCCGCTGCCCATCGTGGATGACTCGGAACTGGGCGACCTGTCGCGCCACATCAATAACCTCGCCGATGGCTTGAACCAGGCCAGTCGTGAACAGCACCAGGCCATGGCCCAGTTGATCCAGACCCGCGAAGAAGCCGAGCGGGCGAACAATGCCAAGTCGGACTTCCTGGCGATGATGAGCCATGAATTGCGCACGCCGATGAACGGGGTGCTGGGCATGCTGCAACTGCTGGAAACCACCGACATGACCGAGGAACAGACCGAATACGCGGCACTGGCCTCGGAGTCCACCGAACACCTGCTGAAGGTGATCAACGACATCCTCGACTTCTCGCGCATCGAGCGCGCGGCCCTGGAGCTTGAGCACATTCCGTTCGACCTGGTGGAGCTGATCAGCAGTTGCGCCCAGGCCTTCCAGCACGCCGCCCAACAACGCGGGCTGGCGCTCGAAGTGCCGATCCCCCAGGGCCTGGGCTCGCTGCAGGTACAGGGCGACCCGACCCGCATCCGGCAGATTTTGGTGAACCTGATCGGCAATGCCCTGAAGTTCACCGAGCAGGGCACCGTCACCGTCGAACCCCACTGGCAGACCCTGGACCATGAATTGCTGTGGTTCACCTGCACCGTGCGCGATAGCGGGATTGGCATCTCCGCCGAGCGCCTGGAACTGATGTTCGATGCGTTCCAGCAAGCCGACAGTTCCATTTCAAGACGTTACGGCGGCACCGGACTGGGACTGCCTATCGCACGCACCCTGGCCGAACGCATGGGCGGCACCCTGCGCGCCCAGAGCGAAGAAGGCCACGGCTCGGTGTTTACCCTGGAAATTCCGCTGGCGATCTACCAGCAGAGCTTGCCGGTGCTCGCGCCGAATACCGAAGGCAATGCCCGTGCGGGCGAAGGGCGCAACGTGTTGCTGGTGGAAGACAACCCGGTCAATCGCACGGTGGTCGAAGCCATGCTGCGCAGCCTGGGGTTCGAGGTGAGCATCGCCACCGACGGCGCCGAAGCGATTCGCAGCGCCGAAAGCCTGATTTTTACCGCAATCCTGATGGACTGCCGACTGCCGGGCATCGATGGCTACGAGGCTACCCGGCAGATTCGCCAGTTGCCCGGTTGCGCCGAGCTGCCAATCATTGCCCTCACGGCCAATGCCTTGCAGGGCGATCGCGAAGCCTGCCTGGCAGCTGGAATGAACGATTACCTGGCAAAGCCGTTCAAACGCACGGATTTGCAGCAAATCCTGCAGAGATGGGTGCAGTAACACGGTGCCATCAGCCAACTGCGACTGGCGTGAAAGACGAAAGTGCGGCAGTCTTAGGCACCCGAACGGGCCCGTAAACCGGCCCGGTTTATAATTTCAGTGCACAAGTGTACATTCATGACCTTGACGCTGTGACTTTCACTACAACGCAATAGTCTATGTGTAGGCTGCCGATATGAGGCATGAACGCTTCAGTCGGCCGGGAAGATTTGCCCTGCCCTGCCGCATGGGATTATTGAGGAGCTCGCATGACCAAACAAAACGCCTTTACTCGGGAAGACCTGCTGCGCTGCAGTCGCGGTGAGCTGTTCGGCCCAGGTAACGCGCAACTGCCCGCCCCGAACATGCTGATGGTGGATCGCATCACCCATATCAGCGAAGAGGGTGGCAAGTACGGCAAAGGTGAATTGGTCGCCGAGCTGGATATCACCCCTGACCTGTGGTTTTTCGCCTGCCATTTCGAAGGCGATCCGGTGATGCCGGGCTGCCTGGGCCTTGACGCCATGTGGCAGCTGGTCGGTTTCTATCTGGGCTGGCAAGGCCTGCCGGGCCGCGGTCGCGCCCTGGGTTCGGGCGAAGTGAAGTTCTTTGGCCAGGTCTTGCCGACCGCCAAGAAAGTCACTTACAACATTCAAATCAAGCGCGTCCTCAAGGGCAAGCTGAACCTGGCCATTGCCGATGGTTCGGTGACTGTCGACGGTCGCGAGATTTATACTGCCGAAGGCCTTCGGGTCGGCGTATTCACTTCCACTGACAACTTTTAAGGGTTATCCGCATGCGCCGCGTCGTTATCACTGGTCTGGGCATTGTTTCGTGCCTGGGCAATGACAAAGAGACCGTCTCCGCTAACCTGCGTGCAAGTCGCCCTGGCATCCGCTTCAACCCGGAATATGCCGAAATGGGTCTGCGTAGCCAGGTTTCCGGCTCCATCGACCTGCCCCTCGAAGAACTGATCGATCGCAAGATCTATCGCTTCGTCGGCCACGCAGCCGCTTACGCCTACCTGGCCATGAAGGACGCGATCACCGATTCCGGCCTGAGCGAAGACCAGGTATCCAACGTGCGCACCGGCCTGATCGCCGGTTCCGGTGGCGCGTCGACCTTGAACCAGATGGAAGCGCTGGACATCCTGCGCGAGAAAGGCGTCAAGCGCGTTGGCCCGTACCGCGTCACGCGGACCATGGGCAGCACCGTTTCCGCCTGCCTGGCCACGCCGTTCAAGATCAAGGGCGTGAACTACTCGATCTCCTCCGCTTGCGCCACCAGTGCTCACTGCATCGGTACCGCTGTAGAGCAGATCCAGTTGGGCAAGCAGGACATCGTGTTTGCCGGCGGCGGTGAAGAAGAACATTGGAGCCAGTCGTTCCTGTTCGACGCCATGGGCGCCCTGTCGACCCAGTACAACGAAACCCCGGACAAAGCCTCCCGCGCCTATGACAAGAACCGTGATGGCTTCGTCATTGCCGGCGGTGGCGGCATGGTGGTGGTCGAGGAGCTGGAACACGCCCTGGCCCGTGGTGCGAAGATCTACGCGGAAATCGTCGGCTACGGCGCGACTTCCGACGGCTACGACATGGTTGCGCCAAGCGGCGAAGGCGCCATCCGCTGCATGCAGATGGCCATGTCCACCGTTGATACCCCGATCGACTACCTGAACACCCACGGTACTTCGACTCCGGTCGGCGACTCCAAGGAAATGGAAGGCGTGCGTGCGGTATTCGGCGACAAGGCTCCGGCGATCAGCTCTACCAAGAGCCTGTCGGGTCACTCCCTGGGCGCCGCTGGCGTTCACGAAGCGATCTACTGCCTGCTGATGATGGAAGGCAACTTCATGGCAGGTTCTGCCAACATCGAGGAACTGGACCCGGACGTGGCTGACATGCCTATCCTGACCAAGACTCGTGAAGATGCGACCATCAATACGGTGATGAGCAACAGCTTCGGCTTTGGTGGCACTAACGCCACCCTGGTGCTGAAACGCTGGCAGGGTAAGTAAGCTCCCGCAGCTTGATCGCCTGAAAACGCCCCGACTGGTTCGGGGCGTTTTTTTACCCGTTTACCGCGCTTACAGTGGCTCACTTTTGAAAGCCGGAATGCGTGCCCAGTCAAAAGTAAGCAAAACGCTCTTGCCCGATCACTCGGCACCTCGCTCAGGCTTGAGTGTTTAGAAGCAAAATCAAAAGCTAAAACGGGCACGGTCCAATGTGGGAGCGGGCTTGCTCGCGAAGGTCGTTAACGATGACGCTGGCATCCTGATTCAACGCGGCGTTCTCAGGTTTTCGCCGGCAAGCCGGCTCCGACAGAAAAGCGGTTCTGCTTTTGCTTCTAACACTCAGGTCGGCTTCCAGGCCGCCGTGCTCTTGCTTTTGATCTTAGGCGCCCCGCCGACAGGCGAGGCAGAGCGCTTTGCTTACTTTGCCGCTTTTGCAAAGTGACTCGCTGCGAGAGCGAAACCATAAGTAGCCCCTACCACAGCAACGGGCATACTCCCCCAACAACCTAAACCGAAAACCGAGCCACCATCGTGTTGAGATCCACCGCCAACCGCGACAACTCCTGGCTCGCCGCACTGGTCTGGTTCGCCCCCGCCGACGTCTGCTGTGCCAAATCGCGAATATTCATCAAATTGCGATCCACCTCCCGCGCCACCGCCGCCTGTTCTTCCGAGGCACTGGCAATCACCAGGTTGCGCTCATTGATCAGGGTAAACGCCGAAGCAATCTCCTCCAGCGCCGTCCCCGCCGACTTGGCGATATCCAACGTCGAACGCGCCCGAGTATTGCTCTGCTGCATGGAGCTGACAGCCTGATCAGTCCCCTGCTGAATCCCACTGATCATCTGCTCGATTTCCTGGGTCGACTGCTGCGTACGATGGGCCAAGGCCCGCACCTCATCCGCCACCACCGCAAACCCACGCCCGGCATCCCCGGCCCGCGCCGCTTCGATGGCGGCATTCAGCGCCAGCAAATTGGTCTGCTCGGCAATCGAACGAATCACATCCAGCACCTTGCTGATGCCATACACCTTCTGCGCCAGGTCCTCCACCTGAGTCGCATTGGCCGTCACATCATCCGCCAGGGACTCAATCGACAACACCGTCTGATGCACCTGCTCGCGCCCATGCTGAGCGATACGATCCGACTCCCGCGACGCCTGGGACGTAGCCACCGCGTTGCTCGCCACCTCCTCCACCGCCGCCGTCATCTGGTTCACCGCAGTAGCCGCCTGCTCGATTTCCTGACTCTGCTGATGCAACCCACGGGTGGCATCTTCGGTCACGCAACTAAGCTCTTCGGAAGCCGACGCCAACTGGCTGGACGAATCGGAAATACGCCGAATGGTTTCCCGCAGGCTCTCCTGCATGCTTTTCAGCGCCTGCTGCAAACGCGCCGGCTCATCCTGGCCGCTGACAGTAATCACCCCGGTCAGATCGCCACTGGCCACACCCTGGGCGACTTTCAAAGACTGGGATAACGGCAGCACAATACTGCGGGTCAGCAACAATGCCAGGCCGATGGTGATCAGCGCCGTCACGGCAATCATGCCAACCACCCAACTGCGCGATTGCGTGAACACACTTTGCGCCAGGCTCGCCGCCTGATTGGCACTGACCTTGTTCAACGTCACCAGCTCACGCAGGGTGCCGGCCAGTTCGTCGGCCAACTGGTTCATCTCGCCGTTGACCACCTTGATCGCGTCTTCCAACTGATTCGCCCGGGAAAACGCCATCACCTGTTCCTGGCGCTGCAGGTAACGCTCTTCCTCGGTTTTAAAGCGATCGAACAGCACCCGCTCTTCTGGCAGCACGATCAAACCTTCATAGAGGGACTGAGCCTTGTGCAGGCCGCTTTTCAGCTCGGTGATTTTCTGCTCATTCTGCGTGATTGCCTGCGGGTCGCGGTTAAGCAGTAGCCGCAACGTCAGGGCCCGTACCCGCAGCAGGTCCTGATTCATCTCGCCGACCGCCATCACGCTGGGCAGCCAGTTGTTTTCCACCTGGTCAGACTGCTGGCGCATATTGCCCATCTGCAACAAGGCGAACCCGCCCAGGGCAAACACCATCAGCGCCAGCAAACCAAACCCCAGGCCGGCGCGAGGGGCGATATTCAGACTTCTGATATTCATGCTCGGAATCCTTCCAAAAGCGCTGCATCCACCTGCAGCGGGCTCTTGAAAGGTATCGGCGAGTTGAGACGTTTGCCTAAGACGAAAACGCGATATCAAAACGCCTTATGATCGCCCCGCCCCGGCTGTAGCGATTCAGCTAAACCCATCACCTGGGCTTGGGCAGAATCGCCAGGAAATTGTCCCGTGCGACCTTTCTGGCCACATCCTCAGGCAACGCATCGAGGAACGGGTCAAAGCTGCGCATTTCCTTACCGAGCTTGTTGAAGCGTCCTACCACGTCTGAGCCAAGCATGAAGCGGTCCGGGAAGCGCTCCACCAGCTTTACCCACTCAGGGCGTGCCTTTCCCGCCTCATCCAGCAAGTAAGGCGTGAGCACGCTCCAGGACAGGTCGACGTACAGGTTGGGGTAAGCCTCCAGCATGCGCGCCAGGGTCGGCAGCAAAAAATCCATCTGCGTCTGGTGCCGATGGATCTCCATGCTGCTGCCCGCATGGGCCCAGATAAACCGGGTGTGCGGGTGATTACGCAGCGGCTCTTCCATTTCCGCCAGGTACAACGGATTTTTCTCACGCTTGGAGGTGATGTTGGAATGCACCATCACCGGCAGATCATTCTCCGCGGCCAAGTAATAGATGCGGGTCATCGCCTCGTTGTTGGCCCTTGGGGTGTCGCCGGAGGTCAGCGCGGTCAGGTCGTCGTGACGGGTGAAGACTTCGCCGATGCCTTGCCAGAGCCCAGGATTGAGGTCGAGCATGCGCTGGATATGGGATGCGGCATTTTTATCGTTGGGATTGAAACCACTGAGGAACGGATGAAAGCGCTGACGTTGCTCCGGGCTCAGTTTATTGACCGCATCGGCGACGAACACGTCGGTGGCGCTGTACCAATAGGCGTCGGCGTCGTCCCCGGCGTAATAGCGCGGCCGCTTGGGTTCGTCCTCATGCCATTTCTTGGCCACCGGAATGCCGGAAATCATCACATGCTCGATGCGATTATCGGCCATGGCCTTGAGTAATTTATCCATGCCCGCCGACTCCTGGAAGAAATCGACGTAATGCAGGTGTGCATCGCTGTAGGCATAGTCGCGAGCCTGCACCGCAAGGCTTGCGGCGGTCAGCAACAGGGCAATACTCAGGCGGGTCCGGCGCACGGGGGTATCTCAAACAAGGGCTAATGCCGGTAGACCTCGGACCGCGCCTGCGGGTTCAGCGGTAAACAACGGGGAACACCAACGTGCCAGCATGCTCTATAACTGCATGAGCTTCTTCCTGCCATCCTGTGAGGTTTGCCATGCCTGTTACCGTGAACACGCTGAACGCCGAAAACTTCCGCCACAGCGTCAATATCAATAACCACGAGCTGTTTACCGACCTGCCCAAGAGCCAGGGCGGCGACGATTCGGCGCCCTCCCCCCACGATTACTTCGACGCCGCACTGGCGTCCTGCAAGGCCCTGACCGTCAAGCTCTATGCGCAGAAAAAAGACATACCGCTGACCGGCGTGACCGTGGAAGTCACCCATGACAGCACCGAAGAGCAAAAGGGCAAATACAAGCTCAACGTCAAACTGACCCTCAAGGGCGTACTCACTGACGAGCAGCGCGACGAGCTGCACCGCGTGGCGGATCGCTGCCCGGTGCACAAGCTGATGACCACGGCCGAAGTCACCATTGAGACCCGGCTCTCCGAAGGCGCCTTCAGCCAGTAGCGGCAACCTCCCGTCGAGCGGGTTATGCTCAGTACCATCAGACCCGCTCAGACTGGGAAGCACCATGACCACCGTGACCGTGATTCGCCCGCGCGCCGAAGATGTGGAAGGCCAACCGATCCTGCGCCCACTGCCCTCCAGGCAATGCCGCAGCGTCGGGCCTTTCGTGTTTTTCGACCATATGCTGCAAACCCGTTATGCCCCGGGTACCGGCATGAACATTCGCCAACACCCGCACATCGGCCTCTCTACCCTGACCTACCTGTTTGAAGGCGAACTCCTGCACAAGGACAGCCTCGGCTCCGATCAGGTGGTCAAGGCCGGGGACGTCAGCTGGATGACAGCCGGCAGTGCCATTGCCCACATTGAACGCAGCCCCGAGGCGTTGAAGGCCAGTGGTTTCAGCCTGCACGGGTTGCAAGTGTGGCTGGCCTCCCCCAAGGAACATGAACAAGGGCCTGGGCATTACAGCCATCATCCGGCCGCCAGCTTGCCGGTGAGCGATAACCTCGGCGTGCAGATTCGCCTGATTGCCGGCAATGGCTTTTGCCTCGAATCGCCGGTGCCGGTGTTGTCGCCCACCTTGTATGCCGAGGTGCGGATGCAGACGGCTACCACCCTGCTGATCCCGGATGAGCATGAAGAACGGGCGGTGTATGTGCTGGAGGGTGAGGCGCAGTTGGATGGCGAAGCGCTGGAGGTGCATAGCCTGGTGGTGTTGCCGGCAGGCGCAAGCATGGGGCTGTTTGCCGAGACTGATTGCCACCTGGTGGTGTTCGGCGGCGCGGCGCTGGATGGGCCACGGCGGATTAACTGGAATTTTGTCGCGAGTGATACGGCGTTGATCGAGCAGGCTCGGCAGCGTTGGGCGGCTGGGGATTGGCCGACAGTGCCGGGGGAAAGTGAGCGGATCGAGTTGCCTGGAGGCAAGGCTTAAGCGCTTTATTGCCTGTGAAACAGCCTTCGCGAGCAAGCCCGCTCCCACATTTCGACCGCGTTCCTTCAGGATGTACA
>NZ_JBSVWQ010000150.1:0-13820 GCF_054071215.1 Pseudomonas sp. SDO5522_S412
GCGCTGGGTCAGTCGACAGATGCATTGACTGACACTGCGCCTTCGCGAGCAAGCCCGCTCCCACATTTGTTTTATGCCAACTTCAAATGCTACGGACAGCCCATGAACCGCCTTCGCCTCGCCCTGCCCCTTCTGTTACTGCCCGCCACCGACTTGCTCGCCGACAGTTTCGAACGCGACCAAGCCCTCAAGCTGCCCGACATGGTGATCAGCGCCAACCGCCAGGTCCAGGCGCGCAACGACAGCAGCGCCGCCAACACCGTCTTCACCCGCGACGACATCGACCGCCTGCAACCCACCAGCGTGACCGACTTGCTCAGCCGCGTGCCCGGCGTGCAGGTTTCACAGGCCGGTGGCCGTGGCAGTCTGGCAAGCGTTTACATTCGTGGCACCAAGTCGGCCCAGAGCCTGGTGCTGGTCGACGGCCAGCGCATCGGCAACTCGACTTCCGGCGACAGCAACCTGCAGCACCTGAACATCCAGCAGATCGAACGCGTGGAAGTCCTGCGTGGTTCGCGCTCGGTGATCTACGGCAGCGATGCGATTGGCGGGGTGATCCAGATTTTCACCCGGCGTGGTAACGAGTCCGGCCTGCAACCCCGCCTGCATGTGGGATTTGGCAGCAACCAGACGTGGGAACGCAGCCTGGGCTTGTCCGGCGGCGATGCGCAAACCCGCTTCAACCTCGGCGCCAGCCTGGATGACACGGCGGGAATCAATCGCACGTACGACTCCTATCCCAGCGACCGTGACCATGACGCCTATCGCAACCAGGCCATCAGTTTCAGCCTGAGCCATGCCTTCAACGATGACCTCGAAGCGGGTGTGAACGTGCTGGATAACCGCGGCAAAAGCGAATTCGACAACCCGTTCGGTCGCTTCGATTCGACCACCTTCCAAAGCTTCCAGCAAAAGCCCTACACCCACTTCACCGTGAGCAGTGTCAGCACCTATGTTGACGCGCGTATCAATGACACGTGGAAGTCCCGGCTGGAAGCGGGCCACAGCGAAAACCGCGAAGAAACCCGGGACAAGCTCAGCACCGAACGCAGCGTGTTCAACACTTACCGCAACTCACTGAATTGGCAGAACGACCTGACCCTCAATGAGCAGAACAGCCTGATACTGGGCGGCGACTGGTACGAGGACCAGGTCAACAGCAGCACAGCGTTCGCCGAAGACAGTCGCTGGAATCGAGCGGCGTTTATCCAGCACCGTTTTCAAGCCCAGTCCTTTTCCACCGAACTGGGCCTGCGTCGCGACGATAATCAACAGTTCGGCGGCCACAACAGCTGGAGCGGCACCTTCACCCTGCCGCTGAACCCGGACAATGATCTGTTGCTGAGCTACAGCGAAGGCTTCCGCGCGCCTACGTTCAACGACCTCTACTACCCGGACGAATTCGGCTTCAAAAACAGTAACCCGAACCTCAAGCCCGAGACATCGAAAAGCTACGAAGTGCAATGGCGCAGCCAGCTCAGCGACAGCAGCCGACTGGAAGCCTCGCTGTACCGCACCGATATTCAGGACGCGATCGTGTTTGCCAGCAACGGCCCGCAAAACGTCAGCGCCGCACGCATCAACGGCTTCGAGGCGGCGCTCAAGCAAGAACTGTTTGGCTGGCAAAGCAGCCTCGCCGTTGCATTGATCGACCCACGCGACCGCGACACCGGGCGCACACTGGCGCGTCGAGCCCGGCGCACCCTGAGCCTGGACCTGGATCGCCAATTCGATCAATTCGGCGTCGGCGCCAGCTGGCAAGCGGTCAGCAGCAGCTACGACGATGCGGCGAACCAGCAACGCCTGGGCGGGTATGGCTTGCTGGGGCTACGGGGCAGTTGGGCGGTGAACCATGAAGTCACGCTGGAAATGAAGCTCGATAACCTGCTGAACAAGGACTACAGCCGGGCGCTGTATCAGTATCAAGGCCAGCAATATGGCTATCGGGAAGAAGGCCGGGCACTGATGTTCGGGGTGACCTGGACGCCGGAACTCTAAGTCGTCTGCACCGGCCTCATCGCGGGCAAGCCCGGCTCCCACAGGGGACCGTGCTTATCCAGACGACTCGGTCAAATGTGGGAGCTGGCTTGCCTGCGATAGCGGTCTCACAGCCCCGGTGCAATCACCTGACACAACCGCGCCACCGCCTGCAGCATCTGCCCGCTGGGCCGTTCCAGGCCCTTGTCGGGCACCAGCAGCAAATGCCCGTTCGCTACCGCCGCCACCTGGGGCCAGGCCTTCCAGGCATCCAGCTGCGCTTGATCGCCCGCCAGAATCACCTCGGGATTACGCTGCAACACCGACTCAATACTGACCTGCGGTGCCGGTAATTTCAGGTCATCGAACACATTGCGCGCGCCGCACACACTCAGCGCATCGCTGATGATCTGCCCGCCACCCACGGTGTACAGCGGCTGGTTCCACACCTGATAAAACACCCGCAACGGCTCGGCCCGGTGATAGCGCGAGCGCAATTCGGCCAAGCGCTGACGCAACTGCGCGGCCAATTGCCGGCCGGCGTCATCCCGCCCGAGTTGCCGGGCAATGGTTTCGACCTGTGAGGTGAGTTGTTCGAGGCTGTGGGGTTCGGCGACAAATACCGGGATGTTCAGGCGTTGCAGCTGTTCACGCGGGCCCGGGCCGACGCTGCCGGGCCAAAGCAGGATCAGGTCGGGCTTGAGGCTGAGCAGCCGTTCCATGTCCAACTGCCCGTAGTTGCCCACAGACGGCACGTTCGCCAACGCCTGTGGCCGCTCGCCGCCATCCAGCACGCCCACCAGCAAATCGGCGGCGCCCAGTTCAACGACGATTTCAGACAAGGAAGGCGCAAGGCTGACCACCCGCTCAACCGCCGCAGCCTGGGCCGCGACGACCAGCAGCCACACCGCCAGCCAGACGCGCATCAACCCAACTGGCGCGGGATGCGGTAGAGGTAGAACAGCACCAGGGTCGACAATGCCAACAGAAACAGCGGCACCGCTTCCAGCCCGACAAACACCGCCAGCGCGCCGACCCAGGCCGGCAGTGCAGCCACCAGCAACGCCACACGACGACGGGCCGCGAGGGTGATCCAGGCAGCCGGTTCTTCAGGGGTATCGAGGGCTTTGCCGGTGGCGATCAGCGCGTGTTTATAGCCGTGGAAGTAACGCAGGCTGACAAACATCGAGGCTACGCCGGCGATAAAAAACGGCATCGCCAGTACCGGCAGCAAGGGCTCGGCCTTGCCAAACACGAGGTTGATCACAAACAACGGCGCCAGCGCCAACGCCAGGTATTGCCACCAGTTAAACGACAGCCGCCGCTTGACCTGGCCGCGCGTCACGCCCGGTCGGCCTCGCCCTGGTGCTCGTTGCCCATCATGTGGTCGAGCTTGCTGGCCTTGGTGGCCAGGTAGAGCTTGTTGTGCGGGTTGTGGCCGGTGTGCAGCGGCACGCGCTCGGCGACGGTGATGCCCATGTCGGTCAAGGCTTTGACCTTGCGCGGGTTGTTGGTCATCAGGCGCAGGGATTTGACGCCCAGGTGCTGGAGCATCGGCAGGCAGATCCCATAGTCGCGCTGGTCAGCGGCAAAACCGAGGCGCTCGTTGGCTTCCACAGTGTCGGCGCCGCCGTCTTGCAACTCATAGGCGCGGATCTTGTTCAGCAGGCCAATGCCACGGCCTTCCTGACGCAGGTACAGCAACACGCCACGGCCTTCGCGGGCGATGGCCTGCAGGGCGGCTTCCAGTTGCGAGCCGCAGTCACAGCGCTGGCTGAACAGCGCATCACCGGTCAGGCACTCGGAGTGCACGCGACCGAGGACCGGGGCACCGTCCGCCACGTCACCGAGGCTGAGAACAACGTGTTCGCGCCCGGTGGCTTCTTCAAGAAAGCCATTCATGGTGAACGTGGCAAAAGGGGTTGGCAGCTTGGAAGCGGCGACGAAAACGACGGGCACCTTGTGCTCCTGATTTCAGATTTCACAGGGGAGGGATTGTAACAGTAGGTTCCTACAGACGCTTAAGCTGAATTATCGCTGATAAAGATCAATAGGTTCGATTGGCCTTCAGCTTGGTTCTATGCCTTTCAGAAATGTTGATAGCCACGAATGGCCGGCGTGACGTCCTGGCCAGACGCATCCAGCAGGGTAACGCCCTGCCCCGCCTCGACCCGGCCGATTACATGGACCGGTACACCGGCGGCCAACAGCGGCGCCAGTTCGGCGGGCGGCAAGGTGAACGCCAGTACGTAGTCGTCCCCCCCGCTCAACGCGGCCACCCGGGCATCCGCCTCACCGACGAACGCCAGCAAGGCGGCGGACAACGGCAGTTTTTGCTGCTCGATCAACAAGCTGACAGCCGACGCCTTGGCGATATGCCCGCAATCAGCCAAAAGGCCGTCGGAAATATCCATGGCAGACGTGGCCTTGCCCCGCAACGCCAAGCCCAGCGCCAACTGCGGTTGCGGCGACCAGTAATGGGCCAGCAGCGGCTCGGCGATAGCCGCCTCCGCCGTGCGCTGCCCCAGCACCAGCGGCAAGGCGCCCGCTGCGTTACCCAGCTCACCGCCCACACACAGCAAGTCGCCGGGCCGCGCGCCGCTGCGGGTCAAGGCCTGGCCCGCCGGCACCCGGCCAAACACGGTCATGGTCAGGCTCAGCGGCCCACGGGTGGTGTCGCCACCCACCAGAACCACGCCACAACCCTGCGCCATGGCGTTCAAGCCCTGGGCATAGCGTTGCAGCCAATCGGTATCAACCGTCGGGGTAGTCAGGGCAAGGGTAAACGCGAGGGGATTGGCGCCCATGGCCGCCAGGTCGCTGACTGCCACGGCCAGCGAGCGCTGGCCGAGCAGAAACGGATCGCAGGGGTCGGCAAAATGCACGCCGGCCACCAGGGTATCGGTAGAAATCGCCAGCTGTTCCCCGGGAGGAACAGCCAGCAAGGCACAGTCGTCGCCAATCCCCAGTGCAATGCCTTCGCCGCCCTGCGCACAGGGCGCGGCGGCGAAGTAGTTGCGGATCAGCTCAAACTCGCCCATTGCGTCAGCAAGCGCCAGTTAGCGCTTGTACGCCTTCACTTCGGCTTCACGCAGGCGCGGGGCCAGCTTGTCGAGCACGCCGTTGACGAACTTGTGACCGTCGGTGGAACCGTAGACTTTCGCCAGTTCGATCCCTTCGTTGATCACAACGCGGTAAGGCACGTCGACGCGCTTGAGCAGTTCCCAGGTGGACAGGCGCAGTACGGCCAGTTCAACCGGGTCCAGCTCTTCGATCGCCAGGTCCAGGCACGGCGTCAGTGCAGCGTCGATCTCCGCCAGGTTGGCCGGAACACCGTGCAGGATGTCGTGGAAGTAGCTGGCATCGGCCGCGCTGAAATCGTTGTCGACGCGAAACTGCGCCTCGATTTCGTTCAGCGAGGTTTTCGCCATGTGGCGCTGGTACAAAGCCTGGGTCGCGAGCTGGCGGGCCGAACGACGCTTTTCGCTTTTCGATGGCTTGCCGGCGTCTGCCGGGCGCGGGTCCTGGGGGTTGAACTGATCGCTGTCGTCGCTAATCACTTGGCCTCCAACTGCGCCAGCAGGCTGACCATTTCCAGGGCGGACAGGGCAGCTTCAGCACCTTTGTTGCCGGCCTTGGTGCCGGAACGCTCGATGGCTTGTTCGATGGAATCAACGGTCAGCACGCCAAAGGCGACCGGCACGCCGAACTCCATGGACACCTGGGCCAGGCCCTTGGTGCATTCGCCAGCCACGTATTCGAAGTGCGGAGTACCGCCACGAATGACCGCGCCCAGGGCGATGATCGCCGCGTATTCACCCTGCTGTGCAACTTTCTGCGCAACCAGTGGAATTTCGAAGGCGCCAGGAGCGCGGATGATAGTGATGTCGCTTTCGCTCACACCGTGGCGAACCAGGGCATCCACGGCACCGCTTACCAGGCTTTCAACCACGAAGCTGTTGAAGCGGCCAACCACCAGGGCATAGCGGCCTTTGGGGGCGATGAAGGTACCTTCGATGGTCTTCAGGGTCATTCGACAAATCTCTTAAAGAGCCGGGACGCGCTTAGTGCGCGCCCCTCAGTGATATTTGAACCGCGAACAAGGGGCAAACAACGCCGGCCTTTATTCGGAGGGCACGTATTCTACTACTTCCAGGTCGAAACCGGATATGGCATTAAATTTCATTGGCGCACTCATCAGGCGCATTTTGCGCACGCCCAGGTCCCGCAGGATCTGCGAACCGGCCCCGACGATGCTGTAGGTGGTCGGTTTTTTCACCGGCGCGTGGTCGGCGGTCTCGCGGATATGCGCCAGCAGCACGTCGCCATCCAGCGGATGGCCCAGCAGCAATACAACACCGCTGCCGGCCTCGGACACCGCGGACATCGCGGCCCGCAGGCTCCAGCGCCCCGGTTGCTTGACCATCAGCAGGTCGCGCAGCGGGTCCATGTTGTGCACCCGCACCAGGGTTGGCTCTTCAGCGCAGATGGTGCCCAGGGTCAGGGCCATGTGCACGTCGCCTTCCACGGAATCACGATAGGTCACCAGGTTGAACTGGCCCAGTTCGCTGTCCAGCGGCTGCTCGGCAATCCGCTGAACGGTACGTTCGTGGATCATCCGGTAGTGGATCAGGTCGGCAATGGTGCCGATCTTGATGTTGTGCAGCGCGGCAAATTCTTCCAGCTCGGCGCGACGGGACATGGTGCCGTCGTCGTTCATCACTTCGCAGATCACACCGCTCGGCTCGAAACCGGCCATGCGCGCCAGGTCGCAGGCCGCTTCGGTGTGGCCGGCGCGAGCCAGGGTGCCACCCGGCTGGGCCATCAGCGGGAAGATGTGGCCCGGGCTGACGATGTCTTCGGCCTTGGCGTCTTTCGCGGCAGCGGCTTGTACGGTGCGGGCGCGGTCAGCAGCGGAGATGCCAGTGGTGACACCGGTGGTGGCTTCGATGGACACGGTGAACTTGGTGCCAAACCCGGAACCATTGCGCGGCGCCATCAACGGCAGCTTCAGCAGCTCGCAGCGCTCGCGGCTCATCGGCATGCAGATCAGGCCACGGGCGTGCTTGGCCATGAAGTTGATGTGTTCCGGCTGGCAGCACTCGGCGGCCATGATCAGGTCGCCTTCATTCTCGCGGTCTTCGTCATCCATGAGGATGACCATCTTGCCTTGGCGGATGTCTTCAACCAGTTCTTCGATGCTGTTGAGCGCCACGCGGCACCCCCTTGGGTCAGGATTTAAGGTAGCCGTTAGCGGCTAAAAAACTTTCAGTGATGTTCCCGGCGGGCCCTTGAAGAGAGTCAGACTCTGCGGCCTTATCGCCCAACAACAGGCGCTCCAGGTAACGGGCAAGCAAGTCGACTTCCAGGTTCACCCGGCGACCCGGCTGGTACGACGCCATGATGGTTTCGCTCAGGGTGTGGGGAATGATGGTCAGTTCAAATTCGGCGCCATTCACGGCGTTCACGGTCAGGCTGGTGCCGTCGACGGTGATCGAGCCTTTGTGGGCGATGTACTTGGCCAGCTCTTTCGGTGCGCGAATGCGAAATTCCACGGCACGCGCGTTTTCGCTGCGAGCAACCACTTCGCCGACACCGTCGACGTGGCCGCTGACCAGGTGCCCACCGAGGCGGGTGGTCGGGGTCAGGGCTTTTTCCAGGTTCACCGGGCTGCCGCTCTTGAGGTCGTTCATCGCGGTGCAGTCCAGGGTTTCCCGGCTGACATCGGCGGCAAAGCCGTTGCCAGGCAACTCGATGACGGTCAGGCACACACCGCTGACGGCGATGCTGTCGCCCAGTTTGACGTCGCTCAGGTCGAGCTTGCCGGTTTCAACCAGCAGGCGTACATCGCCGCCTTTTGGGGTCATTGCACGGATGCTGCCGATGGATTCGATAATGCCGGTGAACATGCCGTTCTCCTGAAGACGTGGCGCAGGCCGGGAATTATACGCTCGCTGATGGCAGAGGGATGGCAGTGACTCTCCAGTCATCGCCAACAGCGCGCATTTCAGTGATCTTGAGTTGGGGGGCGTCGGCCAGTTTCTCAAGCGGCCAGTCCAGCAAAGGCCGGGCGGCAGAGCCAAGAAACTTGCCGGCGACGAATATCACGTACTCGTCCACCAGCCCTTGCTGGGCGAAGGCACCCGCCAGGCTTGGGCCGGCTTCCACCAACACTTCGTTGACACCACGGGCCGCCAGGGCCACCAGCGCGGAACGCAGGTCGACCTGGCCGTCGACACCCGGCACCACCAGGCACTCGGGGCCTGTGGGGTACTGGTTGTCCGGCGTCACGCAGGTGATGACCAGCGCGGGGCCAGCCTTGAAGAACGGCGCATTCAGCGGCACCCGCAGGCGGCCGTCGATCAGCACACGCAGCGGCGGACGGGACATCGCCAGGGCGGTGGTTTCTTCATCCAGGCCCAGCTCGGCGGCGCGCACGGTCAGGCGAGCACCATCGGCCAGCACCGTGTCGGCGCCGGTCAGCACCACACTGGCCTGGGCACGCAGGCGCTGCACAGCGGCACGGGCGGCCGGGCCGGTGATCCATTGGCTTTCGCCGTTGGCCATCGCGGTGCGACCGTCCAGGCTCATGGCCAACTTGACCCGCACAAACGGCAGGCCATGCTCCATGCGCTTGAGAAAGCCCGGGTTAAGCGCCCGCGCTTCGTTTTCCAGCAAGCCGCTGTGGGTCTCGATCCCGGCCTGGGCCAGGCGGCGCATGCCACGCCCGGCGACTTCCGGATTCGGGTCCTGCATCGCTGCCACCACACGGGCCAGGCCGGCATTCACCAAGGCATCGGCGCACGGCGGTGTGTGCCCGTGGTGGCTGCACGGTTCAAGGGTCACGTAGGCCGTGGCGCCCCGGGCCTTGTCGCCCGCTGCCCGCAGGGCATGGACTTCCGCATGGGGTTCGCCGGTGCGCACGTGCCAGCCTTCGCCGACAACCTGCCCGTCACGCACGATCACGCAGCCAACCCGGGGGTTGGGGTGGGTGGTGTACAGGCCCTTGCGCGCCAGTTCCAGGGCACGGGCCATGTAATGGGCGTCGAGTACCGCTTGTTCTGCCGAAGGTGGGTTCATTCTTTTACCGGCTCACGGGCCAGGCGGTCGATCTCTTCGCGGAACTCGTTGAGGTCCTGGAAGCGTCGATACACCGAGGCGAAACGGATATAGGCGACTTCGTCGAGCTTTTGCAGCTCGCCCATCACCAGTTCTCCAACCACCAGGGATTTGACTTCGCGCTCGCCGGTGGCGCGCAGCTTGTGCTTGATATGCACCAGTGCCGCTTCCAGCCGCTCGACACTCACCGGGCGTTTTTCCAGGGCGCGCTGCATTCCGGCGCGCAGTTTTTCTTCGTCGAAAGGCTGGCGACTGCCGTCGGTCTTGATCAGACGTGGCAATACCAGTTCGGCGGTTTCGAAGGTGGTGAAACGTTCACCGCAGCCAGAGGCCAGGCATTCACGCCGGCGACGCACCTGTTCGCCCTCGGCGACCAGACGCGAGTCAATGACCTTGGTGTCGTTGGCACCGCAGAAGGGACAGTGCATGGTGGCAGGCAACAAAAAATGGGAGGGCCATGGTAGCGCATCCCTGTGGCAAGACAAGCCATAGCCTTTACGGTATATAGGCTGACTATTATGTTTCATATTTTTTAAGCCACGGATTTTGTCCTTTCTGGAGCCGTACATGCAGTTACGACCACTTGTTTTGCTCACGTTGCTCGGTTTTCTGGTCGCCTGCAGCAGCCATGCCCCAAAACCTGCGGCGCCGGCTCCGGCACCGCAACAAGAGAAAAAACTGCCGGGTGTGGAAGAAGATCTTGGCCCGTTGCCCGCCTACCAGCGTGAAGTCAGCGGCCAATTGAACGGTATACCGGCGGGTGCCGAAGTCGAACTGGCGCTGCTGGTGATCGACGACCGTTCGCGCCCGCAACAACTGCTGGCCAGCAGCGTGCTGATCGGCAACAACAAGCCCCTGGCCTTCCGCCTGCGCTTCAACCCGCAAGCGTTCCCGGCGGGCGGGCGCGTTGAATTGCGTGGTCGCGCCAGCCAGTCCGGCCAGTTGATCCTGCACCTGCCGCCGGTGCGCATCACCCAGGCGATCACCCAGACCACCGGGCCGCTGCAACTCGTTCCCGCACCATGACGCCACCGCTGGGCCTGCAACGCGCACTGAGCGAACTGATCGGCGACGCCCAACTGGTGCCCTGCCCGCTGCCGGGCACCGAGTTGTCGCTGTGGTTACTGGACGCCGACAACATGGACCGCGCCTTCAGCCCCGAAGAAACCCGGCGCATCCTGCATGAGCCGCCGTACTGGAGCTTTTGCTGGGCCAGTGGCCTGGCGCTGGCGCGATACCTGGCGGCCAACCCCGAGTGGGTCGCGGGTAAGCGGGTGCTGGATTTCGGCGCAGGTTCGGGTGTTGCCGGGATTGCCGCGGTAAAGGCCGGAGCGCTGGAAGTGGTGGCGTGCGACCTGGATCCGCTGGCCCTGGCTGCCTGCCGGGCGAATGCGGAACTCAACGGCGTAACACTGGGCTATTCAGATGACTTCTTCACCGAAGCCGACCGGTTTGACCTGATCCTGGTCGCCGATGTGCTGTACGACCGGGCGAACCTGCCGCTGCTGGATCAATTCCTGACACGCGGCCGCGAAGCGCTGGTCGCCGATTCCCGGGTTCGGGACTTCCAGCACCCGGAGTATCAGCGCCTGGGTATCCTCGACGCCCTGACACTGCCCGACCTGGCCGAGCCGTGGGAGTTTCGCAAGGTGAGCCTGTACCATTCGCGGCGATAGTCGCGCCTATCAAACCCGCAAATCTCCAGTAACAGATGGGCTAAGACAGTCTTCAGCGTAGCGTGGAAAATGGCCGCCTCTCGCACGCAACCTGGACGACCCAACGGTATGCCAACCCCCCAATTTGCATCCGTCGCCTCTTGCTCAAAAAGCTTGCAAACATCACCGCTACTGCCTAGTCTTTGCCGCAATACACCCGCCATGCCTCTGGTCGCGCAAGTGACTAAGCACAAATTGTGCGGGTTTTTTATGCCTGGCTTTTTTTGGGCATGAGAACGTTCGACAAACCTGCCATTGATGTCCCCTCCCAGATAGAACTGCTCAAACAACGTGGTTTGCTCATTCAAGATGAAGCCCGTGCGCAGTGTTTCTTGCAGTCCGTCAGTTTTTTCCGATTGAGCCCCTACATGCGCCCTTTTCAGCAATCGGGGGATGTCGATCATCGATTTCGCGATGGCACAGGTTTTCGTCAGCTAACTCGACTCTACGACGTTGACCGCAGGCTTCGATTGTTGAGCATGGATGCCATTGAACGCGTGGAAATAACGACCCGCTCAATGATCAGTAACCATATGGGGCCCAACTATGGCAGCCATTGGTATACCGATATCGGCATTTTTCAACAGGCATTTGACCACCAACGCCTACTTGCAACATTGCAGTCCAAGCAATGTGCCGCTATCCGAGACTATGAGCGCGAATGCCTGCGAATAGATCGGTTGCAAGCCGAAAGCGGTCGCAAAGCCCATCTCAAACGCCAGAGAGCAAAAGAGAGTTACGCCCGACACTACCCCACCAACTACGACCAACCACCACTCATGCCCGGCTGGGCAATGCTGGAAGAACTCACACTCGGCGACCTGTCCCACTCAAAGCGATGGGTTTTCCTCAAGACTGGTACCAGGACCCTTTCTGGCATCCTGTACGCGCTTAATCGCGGCATAGCTTCCGGTCGCCTCCTCCAGTCTTTATAGTTGCCCCATTCCTGCTTTCTTCGAGATTCCCCATGAGTGAGCCCACGCCGTACATCTTCGATGCCACCACCGCCACCTTCGATCAGGCGGTGATCCAGAACTCCTTCGAAAAACCCGTGCTGGTGGATTTCTGGGCCGAGTGGTGCGCGCCGTGCAAGGCGTTGATGCCGATGCTCGCGCAGATTGCCGAGAGTTATCAGGGTGAGTTGCTGCTGGCCAAGGTCGATTGCGATGCCGAGCCGGACGTGGTCTCGCGCTTTGGCATTCGCAGCCTGCCGACCGTGGTGCTGTTCAAGGATGGCCAGCCAGTGGATGGGTTTGCCGGTGCGCAGCCTGAATCCGCCGTGCGCGCGATGCTGGAGCCCCATGTGCAGATGCCACCACCGGCGGCTGCCGATCCACTGGAGCAGGCCCAGGCGTTGTTTGCCGAAGGCCGTATCACCGACGCCGAGGCCGTGCTGGTCACCCTGCTTGGCGAAGACAACACCAACGCCGCCGCGCTGATCCTGTACGCACGCTGCCTGGCCGAGCGCGGTGAACTGGGCGAAGCGCAAACCGTGCTCGACGCCGTCAAGAGCGATGATCACAAGGCCGCACTGGCCGGCGCCAAGGCGCAGATCACTTTCCTGCGCCAGGCCGCCGACCTGCCGGACGCCGCAGACCTGAAAGCCCGCCTGGCGCAAAACCCGCAGGATGACGAGGCGGTGTACCAACTGGCCGTGCAACAACTGGCGCGCCAGCAATACGACGCCGCGCTGGATGGCTTGCTCAAGCTGTTCATCCGCAACCGCAGCTACAGCGAAGGCCTGCCCCACAAGACGCTGTTGCAGGTGTTCGAACTGCTCGGCAACGATCATCCGCTGGTCACCGTGTACCGCCGCAAGCTGTTCGCCGCGCTGTATTAAGCCTTACTCGATCCAACTGTACAGCGGCGTATCCCCGCCGCTGGCTACCTTGACCTTGGCGCTATGGCGCAGGCGCACCAGCAGGCGCTTGCCCGCCGAGGCGCTGCCGGCCAGGCCTTCCAGCTGATCAAGCAATTCCAGGCCGTTGAGTTGCCCGGCCTTGCGCAGCAAATCCTGGGCGGCCTGCCACAGGCTCTCGTCCAGGTTACCCGCGGCCGGCGCCACCTCGGGCTCGGCACTCGGCGGTTTGCTGGCCTGCAACTGCGCGCCCAGCCGGGCCCAGTCGCCGTCATCCAGCTCCAGGGTCAAGTCCACCGGCAGGTCACCGACGGTTCCACGAATTCTCAACATCGCACTTACTCCCGCACTTTTCTGACGAGCATGCTCCCACGCGTCTTGCGCTACGCCAAGCGGGCGGTCAAACTCCTCGCAAAATTGTTATAAGATCACATAACAAAACTTTCATCTTTGTCCGGGAGCTCCACCATGCGCCGTTTGCTGCTCGCTTTGCCGTTTGCCCTGTTGCCACTGGCCATCGCCCAGGCTGCCGACGAGCACGACCATGATCACGAGCACGGCAGCCTCGGTGCCCACGAACACGGCGTGGGTCGCCTCAACGCGGTGCTCGACGGCCAGGCCCTGGAGCTGGAACTGGACAGCCCGGCGATGAACCTGGTGGGCTTCGAACACCTCGCTACAACGTCCGCCGACAAAGCCAAGGTCGCCGCTGCCCGCAAACAACTTGAACAACCTTTGGTGCTGTTCAGCCTGCCCAGGGCCGCCGGTTGCGTGATCAGCACCCAGGAACTGAACAGCCCGCTGTTCGGCGACAAGCCTGAAGCCGACCACGATGAAGACGATGACGACCACGCCACCGATGGCAAAGGCGCCGCCGCCCACGAACATCACCACGACCACAGCGAAATCCACGCTCACTACCAGTTCACTTGCGCCACGCCGACCGCCCTGAGCAACCTCGACCTGACCCAGGTGTTCAAGACCTTCCCCGCCACCCAGAAAATTCAGGTACAACTCATTGGCCCGAGCGGCCAGCAGGGTGTGGAAGCGACGGCCACAGCAGCCACCCTGAAATTCTGATGTAAACACCACACTGTAGGAGCTGGCTTGCCTGCGATGCAGACGCCGCGGTGCTCCAGAAACACCGCGGT
>NZ_JBSVWQ010000151.1:0-13783 GCF_054071215.1 Pseudomonas sp. SDO5522_S412
GTGACCCGCTGTAAGAGCGGAACCATAGGTGGCCGTTACCGCAGCAACGGATATGCCCCCCATCCAAAACCCAAATCACCGCGGCACCGCCCGAATCACCGCCCTAACCCCCTGCCCCCCGGGAATCGCCTTATCCACCGAAGGCAACTGCGGCGCCTGCACATCCGGCATCGCCCAACTATGCTCCGGCTGCAACCCACCCTGGGCCCTGCGCATAAACTCATAGCGATTCAGCGTAATACTGCGCCCCGCCCCACCATCACGAATAATGTAGGGCCGCAAAAACACCATCAAATTAGTCTTCGTCACACTGCGCTTTTCATTCCTGAACAACGCCCCCAACCCCGGAATATCCGACAACCAGGGCACCGCGTCATTGCTCTGGCTATACCCATCCTGCAACAGCCCGCCAAGTACCATGATCTGCCCGTCATCCAGCAAAATACTCGTATCAATCGCCCGCTTGTTCGTCACCGTCCCGGCATCCACCGAAGCCCGCGTGTCGACGCTGCTGACCTCCTGGTAAATATCCAGCTTCACCGTCCCCCCCTCGGAAATCTGCGGCCGCACGTTCAGCTTCAGCCCCACCTCCTCCCGCTGTACCGTCTGGAACGGGTTATTGCTCGTGCCGCCGCCGCCCGTCACATAACTGCCGGTGACAAACGGAATCGTCTGCCCCACAAAAATACTCGCCGCCTCGTTATCCAGGGTCAGCAGGTTCGGCGTCGACAACACATTGGTCCCGCCCTTGCTCTTCAATGCCCGGGCCAGCACCTTGAGGTCCAGCACCTTGCCAATCCCCGGAATGTCCACCGAGCCGTTCACCAGCCCGATGTTCAAACCCTTGGGCAACACATCAATGCTGGTCTTGCTGGTGGGGGTTCCATTCAAGCCGCTGCCCCCCAGGTTCACCCCGCCAAAGCCGCCCTTCCCGCCCAGGTTCCCCGCCTGCCACTGCACCCCGAACTCGCTGGCATCGTCCTCACCCACTTCGACGATCAGGCTCTCGATCACCACCTGGGCGCGACGCTGGTCGAGCATGTCGATCACCTCCCGCAGGTTGCGATACAGCGGGTCCGGCGCCGAGATCAGCAAGGTGTTGGTGGTGGCGTCCGCCTGGATCGTCACGCCACCGGCGCTGAACGCGGTGTTCTGGTCGGTAGGGGAAGAGGCTCCGGTGCTGCTGGTGTCCTGCCCGTAACCACTGGGCTGGACAGTGCCGCTGCCGGTGGGAGTGCCGCTGCTGTTCTGGGTACTGCCCTGGCCACCCTGGGTGTTGCCGCCCATGCTGCTCAACTTGCCACGGGCATTATCACTGGTACCGGAGTCGCTCTCGCCAGTGAGCAAGCCCCGTAGCGACTGCGCCAACTTGCCGGCCTGGGCGTTGCGCAGGTACACCACGTGCATATTGCTCGGGTTGCTCTGGGCGTTGTCGAGCTTGTAGATCAGGTTGCGCGCCAGTTCCGTGCGCTCCGGGCTGCCGGCGCGGATGATGATGGAGTTGGAGCGCGGGTCGCCGATCACGTTGATCTTCTGGGTCTGGTCGGCGCCCTGGGTTTCGAGGAGCTCCGAGACCATGGCGGCGATGTCCACGGCGATGCCGTTCTGCACCTTCACCACGTCGGTGTCGATGGCGCTCGGGGTGTCGATGCCGTCGATGATCTGTGCCACCCGCGCCAGGTTTTCCGCGTAGTCGGTGATCACGATGCTGTTGTTGCCGGGGTAGGCGTTGATCGGGTTGTTCGGCGACACGATCGGGCGCAGCACCGGGATCAGGTTCACCGCGTTTTCGTATTGCAGGCGGAAGGTGCGGGTCTGCATGCCCTGCCCGCCCGGGTTGGCGCCGCTGTAGATCGGCCCGCCCAGCAGCTTGGCGTCCGCCTCCGGCACCACCTGGGCCACGCCGCCTACGTCGACCACGCTGAAGCCCTGCATACGCAGCGCCGCCAGCAGCATGTCGTAGGCCTGGTGCGCCGGTACCTGGCCTTCGCTGACCAGGGTCAGGTTGCCTTTGACACGCGGGTCCACCAGGAATTGCTGGCCGGTGGCGCGAGACAAGGCGCGCACCACCGCCTGGATATCGGCGTCGACGAAGTTCAGTTGTACCGGTTGATCACCCAGCGGGTTGCGCGCCCTGGCCGGTGCGGCGCCATGGCTGCGGGCGCTGTTGGTCACCGGGTGTTGCACCCGGGGTGGCGGCACGGTTTCGCGCTGGCGGTCCAGTGGTGTGTCGCCGCTGCGCCGGGTGTCGGCCAGGGGTTGGCCGAGCTCGCTGTCCACCAGCAACGGCGCGGAGGATTGGGGGTTGCTGCACGCTCCCAGCGCCAACAAGAGCAAAGGGGCGACCTTGCGATAAGGCGCAGCGTTGGGCAATGACCACTTCATGAAGCTTCCTTAGCGCCAGGCGCCTGATCCATGCGAACGGTCCCGGACAAAGTGCCGGCCGAGTTTGAAGGGGTGGCCTCGCCTGCACGTTGCAGGCGGGCCGCAGAGACTTCCAGGGAGAGCGGCCGGGGGTTGGCCAGCAGCCAGTCGATCACCGCGTCCGCCGGGGCGTCGTCGAAGGTCAGGCGCCAGCTGCCGGTGTCCTGCGGCTGCAATTGATAGCGGCCCTGCAACCCGGCGTTGTCGAGGGACTGGTGCAAGGCGGTTTCCAGGTCACTGCTGCGCGGGGCTGCGGCGACGCCTTGCAGCAGCACCTGCAAGGCCTCGGCCTGGCTGCGCAGTTTCGGGGTTTCGGCTTGCCAGTAATCGATCTTCTTCAGCGGTGGCTGGATCAACAGCAACCAGGTCAGCAGGCCCGCCAGCACCAGGCCGGCACCCACCAACAGACGTTTTTCACGCATGGCCAGGCCGTTCCAGAACACCTGGGCCTGGCTGCGCAGAAGCTGCCAACGCTTATTCATCTTCGGCCTCATCGTCTGCATCGGCTTCAACGCGCTCGGTAAGCGGGCCGACTGTCCAGCCCTGGTCGTCGCGACGGGCGCTGAACCCGGCCTGGGCCAGCAGCGCCTGCGCGTCAGCGGCCAGCGCCGGGGTCCGGGCGTCGGGCAGCAGGCTCAGCTGCAGGCGGCCTTGCTCGTAGCTCAAGCTCTCGACGCTGCCCGCCATGGACGGCAGGCTGCTGCCCGCCAGCGCCAGCAAGCCGGTAAAGCGCTGCCCAGGTTCGGCCGCCGCGCCGCTCTGGCGTGCGGCCAGTTGCTGACGGGCTTGTTGCAGCGGGTTGAGAATCACCGGCAGTTCGGGGAAGGCCTGGCGTACTTGCTGGCTCATCTGCGCCTTGAGGCGTTGGCCTTCGTCGACCTGGCGGGCGGCGTAGAGGTTCAGGCCCAGGGCCCAGATGGCGACCGCCAGCGCCGTGCAGGCCGCCGCCCTGCCCCAGCCACCGGTTGCCGCCTGCTGGAGCCGACCGTGCAAACCCCAGCCCGGCGCGGTACCGCTCCAACGGGCCTCGTCGGCCACATGGAGCACATCGACACCGGTGGCGAGCAGGTCATCCAGCGCCTGCTGCCCCAGAGGGTGTACCGCGCCCTGCTGCAGGCTATGGCGCAGTAGCAAATGCCCGTCGCAGAAGGCCGCGCTCGCTGGCCCGCTGACCGGCAGCGCGTAGGGCGCCGGGTACAGGCCACGCACTTTGATTTTCAGCTGGGTCGTTATCCGGCCCAGGTGCTCAAGGCTGCTTTTGGGCAACCAGCCGACCTGCACCAGGCCGCTGCTGTCCCGTGGACCGTGGGCCACATGCATCAATTCCAGCGGGCCGAGGATCAGTGCCTGGGCCGCACAGGTCACTGCATCGTCGACCTTGGCGGAGGGCAATTGCGGCAGCTCCAGGCTGGTCAGCAAGCTGTCCCGTGGATGCAGAAAACACTCCGCCTGGGTATTCGCCCATTGCGCCAGGCGGCCCTCGCCCTGCTGGCTGACCTGCCCGGCGCGGTCCAGCCAGGCGAACTGCACCTGGCTCTCGGTGGTGAGTTCATCCAGCGGCGGCAAGCCGATGCGCAAACGCTTCATACGCCCACCCGCGACCAGATCACCTGGGGCTGACGGTCTTCCGGGCGATACAGCAACGCCTCCAGCGTGACCCGACGCTGCTCGCGGCGCGCCTGGCCGTGCACGCGAAACCACTCGCTGGTGATCCCCACCTGCACCGTGTCCACCGCGACTTGTGGCATGCGCAACCGGTTGACGAAATCCCCGCGATTGACAAACCAGCGCCCGCCGTCGCGCTCGGCCACCAGTGCCTGAGCCTGGGACAGGCTGAGCCCCGGCACCACGCTACTGAGTACCTCGGCGCTGGCGGTATTGCCGTTGACCCAGGTATTGCCGGGCAGCACGCTGACATAGCTCGCCATGCGCCGCAGTTGGCGCGGGTCGAGGCCTTCGATACCGCTGAGGTCGGTGAGGCTGCGCAACATCGGGTACTTGGCCGGGATCAATGGCGCGGCGGCACCGGGCGAGGTATCCCGGCTGCTGTTGAAACCGCCGGTAAGCGAGGCGCCGAGCTCGCGCTGGTCGTATGAGTCGATCACTCGCCGGCTGATGCGGCGACTCACGGCCGGCTCGATGCCGATCAACTGGCACAGGCGTTCGAAGCTCTGCAATTGCCCGGCGTCCAGGTGTTGTTGGGTCACCAGATTGCGCAGGTTGAACTTGCCCTGCTCATCCTCAATCCGCCCCTCGAAAGCACCGCCGAGGGGCCGTGCCCACGGTTGATCGAGCCGGGTCAACACGTCCTGACGGCGCGCATCCCACAGGAGTTGGCGACTGGTTTCCAGGCCGCCATTCAACAACCATTGGCCCTGGATACGCAGTTGTTCAGCTTCCAGGCTGCGGGTGAATACGGTTTGCCGGGTGAGCATGGCGCCGGCAATCACCGCGACCACGGCCGCGATCAGCAAGGCACTGATAATCGCCATGCCGCGCTGCTTCACCGCTGGGGGCGAATGGCTGTTCATCGCCGGCCTTACAGTTGCCAGGAGCCGATATCGGCATTCACGCCGTCACCATCAGGTTTCCCGTCGGCGCCGAGGGAGAACACATCCACTTCGCCGTTGGCCCCTGGGTTGAGGTAGTGATACGGGTTGCCCCACGGGTCGTTGGGCAAGCGTTCGAGGTAGGCGCGCCAGTTGCTGTTTTTCGCATCGGCCGGGCGTTCCACCAGCACCTTCAAGCCCTGGTTCATGCTCGGGTACGAGCCGTGGTCGAGGCGGTAGAGTTTCAGGGCCTGCATCAGCCCGCCAATGTCCTGCCGGGCCGCTGTGGCCCGCGCCTGGTCGGGGCGGTCGAGCACCTTGGGCACCACCAGCGCCGCCAGAATCCCCAGGATCACCACGACCACCATGATCTCGATCAGGGTGAAACCGCGCTGCCTGCGCGCTGACGTGAAGTGTGCGATATCCATGTCGACATTCCTTGGCTTGAGTGCATTTCGTGGCGCAGTGTTGCAAGAACACATGTCAGTCATGTTGAAAATCCTCGGGAGCTTTGGTCGCCAATCGGTCAACTCCCGGGGCTAGTCTGCGGGCCTGTTTCCCGGTTTTGAGTACGCCATGGGCGGGCCCCGCAACGAGCAAGGTTTCACCCTGATTGAAGTGTTGGTGGCACTGGCGATCATCGCCGTGGCCATGGCGGCGGCGGTACGCGTGGCCGGGCTGATGACCACCAGCAACGGCCTGCTGCGGGACAAGTCGATGGCGCTGCTGGCAGCCCAGGGCCGGATGGCGGAACTGCGCCTGGAAGGTCGGGTGAGCACCGGGCGCAAGACGTTCGACTGCGACCAGGGCCGGCTGAAACTGCGTTGCGAACAGACCATCAGCAACGGGCCGGATGGGCGCCTGTTCCAGGTCAGCGTGCAGGTGCTGGACGCCACCCGGGAAGCGCCCCCCCTGGCACGCCTGGAGACACTGCTGGGGCGCCCGCCGGTGAAGCGCCCGGTTACTGCCGAATGAGGCTTGGCAACGCCGGCCCGTCGGGCAACTTGTCGAGGGGCACGCGGATTTTTTCCGCGCCGCGCTCGATCTCCACGCTATCGCCTTCAATGGCCGTCAGCCGCACGCCGGGGCTCAGGCGTTCACCCAACAAAAAGCTGCGGGGCGGGCCGTCGTTGAGACTGAGGATCGCCACCGCCCCACGCGCCCCGGCAAGCACCCCGGAGACCTTGACCTGCATCACCGCCGGGGTATTGGAAAACCATTGCACGGCGGGGTTGTCACTGCGAGCCGCCAACGCCTGGGGCGCGGCCTGCGGGGTGTGGGACTCGGCCGACGTGAGCAACAGCGGCGTCCAGGTCGCAACCCCTGCCAGCGCCGCCAGCAACGCCAAGGCCTGGACGCCATGGGCGGGTGAAAAACGATGGATGAATGCCATGGGCGGGACCTCCTGTTTGTCCGTCGCCTCAGGCTACAGGGCAATTCACACCTTTTTATTTCAGCGGTTGATCAGGGAGCAAAAAATGAAACAGCAGGGCTTCACGTTGATCGAGTTGATGGTGGTGCTGGTGATCATCGGCATCGCCAGTGCGGCCATCAGCCTGAGCATCAAGCCTGATCCGCTGCACCTGCTGCGCAAGGACGCGGAACGCTTGAGCCAATTGCTGCAGGTGGCCCAGGCCGAGGCGCGTGCCGATGGCCGGGCGATTACCTGGAAAGCCGATGCCAAGGGATTTCGCTTCAGCCGCGTGACGGATGATGGGCTGGGAGTGGAGAACTTCAGCGGCGATCAGCAATTGCGTCCGCGGGCCTGGGACAGTGCGCCGATGCAGGTGCGCATCGAACCCGGGAAAACATTGGTGCTGGATGCTGAATGGGTGAGCCCGCCGGTGCGGGTGGTGCTGTCGGATGGGCAATACAGCCTGAGCCTGCAACGGGATGCGGCGGGGTTGTTGCGGGTGGTGAGTCATGAGTGACCAGAAGGGTTTTACGCTGATCGAGGTGATGGTGGCGATCATGTTGATGGCGGTGGTCAGTGTGATTGCCTGGCGCGGGTTGGACAGTGTGACCCGGGCTGATCAGCATTTGCAGGCCAGCAGTGAGCAGACGGAGGTGTTGTTGCGGGCGCTGAACCAGATGCAGCTGGATGTGAGCTTGCGCGCGGGGGTTGAGTTGGGGCCGCCGATTGGCGAAGACGCGCCGAAGCCTGGCGGGTTGGCGGCGGTGTCGGTGAGGAGTTCGGACAGCAAGGGGTTTCGGCTGGAGGTGATCCGGAGTGCGCCGGTTCCTGGGGATGGGTTGCAGCGGGTGCGGTGGTGGCTCAAGGGCGACACGCTGTACCGGGCAGCTGCACCGGCGCGGGATCGGTATCCGCTGCCGGCGCCCCGGGATGCGGTGGCGGTGCTTGGGCAGGTCAGGGATTTGCAGGTGCGGGTTTGGGACAAGGGGTGGCGGCAGTTGAGTGGGAATCGGCAGGAGGAACCGCTGGGGATCGAGGTGGTTCTGGTGCGGGAGACGGGCCAGGGGGTGGAGCGGTATCGGCAGGTTTTGGGGCCCTTGCGGTAGGGCTTTTTGGGGTGGTGTACATATCCGTTATTTTTGTTATGGCTGATATGGGTTCCGCTCACTTTCGAAAAGCCGGAATGCCGGCCCAGTCAAAAGTAAGCAAAACGCTCTTGCCCCACCACTCGGCTCCTCGCTTAGGCTTGAGTGTTGAAGTGCAAAATGAAAAGCTAAAGCGGGCACGGTCCAAATGTGGGAGCGGGCTTGCTCGCGAAGGTCGTTAACGATGACGCGGGCATTCTGGATGAACGCGGCGCTCTCAGGTTTTTCGCGAGCAAGCCCGCTCCCACAGAAAAGCAGATCTGTTTTCGCTCTGGTCGTTACCCCAATAACGGATATGCACACCGATCTAACTCAACAAAACAACACCGCCAGGCAACTCCGTACACTTGGCCCCATACGCATCGCGAATCAAAAGCGCCACCCCCGCCAACTGATGCAGACTAAACCGCGCCTGCACCCGCCGCTTGCCCAACTGCGCATTCATCAGCAGCAACATCCCCGGCCGATAGCGATTGATCTCATCCACCACCGTCGCCAGCGTCGCATTGTCAAACACCAGCACCTGCTCCCGCCAAGCCACCACAGCCTGCACGTTCACCGCCACCGGCTCACCCACACCGCTGGCGTCATAAGTCAGCTGCCGCCCACCCTCAAGCCGAACCGTACGCCCCCCAACACCCACCAACAGCGCCCCATCAATACACGTCACACACACACTGTGATCCGTATTGCGCACATTGAACCGCGCCCGAGCCGCACTCAACCACCCTCCACCCGCCTGAACCTGAAGCGGCATCGCAGCATCGGCCAGCACCTCGACCTCCCCCTCCAACAACTCAATCCCACCCTCACGCCGGCTGATCCGCGTCTGCGTATTGAGCTCCAGCCGAACCCCATCACCCAACTCCACCCGCCGCTGCTCCCCGACCTCGGTGCGGTAATCCGCCGTCAACCCGGCAAACCCACCCGGCACCGTCACCCGCACCATCAACACCGCCGCCGACGCCGCAATCGCCCCGCCCAAAAACGCCCGCCGCCCAAAATGCCGCGGCCGGGAAAACTGCTCGGCGGCGGGAGCCAATTGCTGCCACAACACCTTGGCCTGCTCGAACGCCCGGGCATGCTCCGGGCTCTGGGCGCACCACTGGCGCAACGCCTTGGCATCAGCAACGGTGGCCCGGCCCGACGTCAGCAGCACCAGCCAGTCACGCGCTTCATCGTGCAGGGGGCTATCGGGCGCAGCACGGGCAGCGGAGAGGTTAAAAATGTTCAAGCGCGCAGGTACTCAACGGATTATCAGGGACTCAATCACTAAGACGGTTTTCCGGCCCCGGGACCGAACCGCTGGATCACTTTTCTTTCAAGGCGCTGTGCACAGTGGCCCAGCCCGGCCTTGATTTCCTTTTCGACCATGCGCGTGGAAATCCCGAAACGCCTGGAGATCTCCAGGTGTGGCGCCTCTTCCAGACGTGCCGCGATAAGGATCTGGCGCCGCCGCGCCGGCAGTTCGTAGAGGGCCTTGAGCAACGACTGGATTTCTCGCTGGCCACCCACCACCCGCGACGGGTCCTGGGCTTCATCGACGGTCTGCAGCAGCTCTTCGACTTCGCTGCCGGTCAACAGTCGCGCATCCGCCTGGCGTCGGTCAGCGGCGATGTTCAGCGCCATTCGATACAGGTAGGCATTGGGTTGCGCCAGGTTCGGCGGTACGTCCATGCGGTCGACCCGCAGGTAGGTCTCGTGCAGCACGTCGTTGGCCAGGTCCTCGGACCCGAGGCGCTTGCGCAGGCGTACCTTGAAGTCCTCGTAGGACGCCAGGAACAGGCTGACCATCATGCTGTGGCCGGTGTCTTTCATGCCCCGGAAACTCCTTCCCCTGCTGTGCATTCCATGCGTGTTCCTGTTGAATCGGGCATCAAAAGTAAGGTCACCGGCAAGCGCAGCGAACTGGGCGCCGGGCGTTCGACCCGGGTGGCGCCCAGGCCGCGTACCAGCGCTTCGTCACGCTGCAGGTCACCGGTGGAGCTGACCAGGCGGCTGTGTTCGATCACCCCGTCACCGTTGACCCACACCTGCACCAGCGCCCGGAAACTGCCGGGGCGGGTCAGCGGCGAACGGCACAAACTGCGTTCGATCGCCTGCTGCAAGGCCGCGGCATAGCTGTTGTTGATCCGTGCTGCATGCCCTGCCTTCAGCCCCCGCGTCGTGGCCGGCTGGCTGACCTCGGGGACTTGCAGGGTGAACGCATCGCTGCGGGCATAACGCGCCATCAGGCCACTCCCTGTCAGCAGCAGGCCCAGGGCTTGCTGCGCACTGTAGCGGCCATGCACGCCGATGGAGCGCCGGCCCCGGGTCAACTCGCGGTCCACCAGCACCGCCATGCCGGTGGCATGGCTGAACGCCTGCAGGGCGCTATCCAGGTTCTGCGCGGGCAGGTCCAGGGTCACTTCGGCGCGCACGGTCTGCGCCAGCCCCAACAGCAGAGCCAGGCAGCAGCCCGCGCGCCTCCAAGCCCCCCTGCTCAGCATCGCAACACGTCCGACATAGCCTACAAAACCGTCATCCTGAGGCCAGTTTATGAACCTGATGTTACGGTGCCAGCAAAAAAAACATCACGGTGACGGGCAGTCCGCTGCACTACACTTTTGAGCCATACCGGCCCATTTCCCAGGGCTCGCCAGGAGGCACCGATGAACCTGTTCCCGACCCTCGCCAGCCTGTTGCTGTGTGCTGCCCTGCCGCTGATGGCCCACGCCGAAGGAACGCCCAATGGCTGCACCGAGGTCAACGTGGATGGCTACAAGGCACCGGACTATGGCTGCCTGAGCCAGCAGATGAGCAACAACCCGGACGCCGCCAAGGCCACGCAAAAGAACCAGCAGGCGCAACAGGTGCCCATCGACAAACGCAAGCCGAACCAGATCGGGCTCTCTACACCCGCAGCGACCAGTGTGCGCATGGGCAATACGTTCGGTACTTCGGTGAAACCCCAGCGGCCTTGATCGCCGCTTGTCCCCCCCTGCCCGCCCAGTGCAAAAAAAGCCATTGTGTTATCGCGATTGCCGATGTTATGTTTATAACAGACATCAAAATCATGAAACATGAGTAACATCAATGACCGGCCTGCGCGAAAACGTCATGGATAAAAACAGCTTCCAGCGCACGCTGGAACAGCAGTTCCCGACGCTGACGCCCACCGGCAAGCGCATCGCGACCTACCTGCTGGGCAACCTGCAACAGCTGCCGTTCGAAACCGCCGACAGCATCGCCCAGCAAGCCGGCACCACCGGGATTTCAGTGGGGCGTTTCTTGCGAACCCTGGGTTATCGCAACCTCGATGACGTCAAGCAAGGCCTGCGCGGCGACCCGCAAGCCTCCTGGCTGATCACCGACCGCCTGGGTGCGTTTCGCCAGGAGAACGATCAGGAAGACGCCCTCGACCGTTCCCTCAACCGCGAGATCGAAGCCATTCAGCATGTATACGGCCTGGCCCGCAGCCAGGGTTTCGCCGACATCGTGCAGCACATCGTGGACGCCGACGCCGTGTTCATCCTCGGCATCCAGTCCACCCGGGGCATCCTCAATGCGTTCCACAGCCACCTGGAATACATCCGTCCCAAGGTCTATTACGTCGATGGCCTGTCGGGGATCTACGCCGAGACCCTGAACTCCGGCTTTGAAAAACCCTACGCCATCACAGCGGACTTCCGCGCCTATTCCAGCATCACGCCCACGTTCTGCGAGACCGCGAACGCCCAGGGTCTACCCTTGGCGCTGATCACTGACTTGCAATGCCCCTGGGCCCGGGACTACGACCTGGACCTGCTGCAACTGAAAACCGATGTCGGCCAGTTCTGGGACTCCATGGCGCCCCTGACGTGCCTGTTCAACCTGATGGTGTCTGCCGTCGCTGACCGCTACGGCGAGCGACTGGATACACGCCTGGCAAAAAACCGCGCCCTGCAACAGGCCTTCGGCCAGTTCGAATCCTGACCCTGGAAAGGAAATCTTTGAGTGAAAACCAGCCCATTGGTAGAAATCGCCCCACCGGAATACCCGGTACAGGTCGACCTGATCTACGCCAGTGCCGACAACCTCGCAGGCACCGTGATCTACCGCAACACCCGCTGCCTGCTGCACACCGAAGCGGCGGCCTGCCTGCGCAAGGCGAGCCTGTTGGCACGCCAGGCCGGCATGACGTTGCTGATCTACGACGCCTATCGCCCGGCCTACGCCCAGCAACTGTTGTGGCAGGCCCTGCCCAACCCGGACTACGTGCGCGACCCACGCCTGGGCTCGCACCACACCCGCGGCGTGGCCGTCGACCTGACACTGATTGATGAACACGGCACACCCCTGGATATGGGCACGGCGTTTGATGCCATGGAGCCCAAGTCCCACCAGTTCTACCCCGACCTGCCGCCGCAGGTGCAGCGCAACCGCCTGTTGTTGCTGGGCATCATGCTTGGCGCCGGCTTCAAGGCGATTGCCACCGAATGGTGGCATTACGAATTGCCGGATGCCGAACTTTTCCCACTAATTGAGGAGTCACACTGATCACAAGGACCGTACCATCACAATAATGAGCAGCACCCTTTAGCTCCAACTGCCCGGTTATAGATTTCATAAAAATAAACCAACCCGCTTTTTCCTCTAAATAATCAAGGAAACCGGCATGACCCCAAGCAACCGCAAGACCCTCGCACTCTCCCTGCTGTGCGCCGCCCTGAGCCTGGGCGCGTGGCAATCGGTAAGTGCCGCGGCGCCCAAAGACACCCTGATGATCGGCAAGGCCGCCGACCCGCAAACCCTCGACCCGGCCGTGACCATCGACAACAACGATTGGGCGGTGACGTACCCGGCGTACCAGAAGCTGGTGGCCTACAAAGTCGAAAACGGCAAGGGCAGCACCGAGGTCAAGGGCGACCTGGCCGACAGCTGGACCACCTCGGCCGACGGTCTGGTGTGGGACTTCAAACTCAAGCCCGGCAACAAGTTCGATGATGGCGCCGAGGTCGACGCCAATGCGGTGAAGTTCTCCTTCGACCGCGTGATGCAGCTCAAGCAAGGCCCGTCGGGCGCGTTCCCGGATGACATGAAAGTCACCGTGGTCGACCCGCTCACCGTGCGCTTCACCCTGGCCAAGCCCTACGCGCCCTTCCTTTACACCCTCGCCCATAACGGCGCCGGCATCATCAACCCGGACGTGGTGAAACAGGGCGACGTCAACGCCTACCTCTCCACCCACACCGCCGGCTCCGGCGCCTTTCGCCTGAGCAACTGGCAGAAAGGCCAGAGCCTGACCCTGGAACCCAACACCTACTACGCCGGCACCAAGCCCGCGCTGAACAAGGTGGTGATCAAGATCATCAGCGAAGCCTCGGTACGCCGCCTGCAACTGGAACGCGGTGACCTGGACATCGCCGAAGACATGCCCCAGGACCAGCTCACCAACCTGGCCAAAAAGAAAGACGTGGTGATCAAGGAATTCCCGTCGCTGCGGGTGACCTACCTGTACCTGAACAACCAGAAAGCCCCGCTGAACAACCAGAATGCGCGCCAGGCGATCGTTGATGCGGTGGACTACAAAGGCATTGTCGACGGCATCCTCAAGGGCCAGGCCAAGTTGATGAACGGGCCGATTCCCGCCGGCATGTGGGCCAATGACCCGAGCCTGCCCTTGATGAAACAGGACCTGGACAGCGCGGGCGCGAACCTGAAGAAACTCCCGGAAAAAATCACCAACCTGAATTACATGTACTCCGACAAGGACCCGGACTGGGAATCCATCGGCCTGACCCTGCAAGCCAGCCTGGCGCCGCTGGGGATCAACCTGAAGATGGAAAAACTGGCCAACGCCACCATGCGCGAGCGCCTGGGCAAGGGTGACTTCGACGTGTCCATCGGCTCGTGGGCACCGGACTTCTCCGACCCCTACATGTACATGAACTTCTGGTTCGACTCCTCCCTGCAAGGCCTGCCGGGCAACCGTTCGTTCTACAGCAACCCGGTGGTGGACAAGCTGATTCGCGATGCGGCGGCCAACAACGACACGGCCAAGCGCACCGAGCTGTATCAGGAAGCCCAGAAGATCGTGCTCAAGGACAGCGTATACGCCTACCTCTATCAGAAGAACTACACCCTGCCGATGCGTGATTCGGTGAAGGGTTATGTGTTCCATCCGATGCTGGAGCAGGTGTTCAACGTGGCTGAGATCAGTAAGTAACACGCGATCAAATGTGGGAGCGGGATTTCTCTCCAAAAAAGTGTATTACCTCCCCCACTTATCC
>NZ_JBSVWQ010000152.1:0-13709 GCF_054071215.1 Pseudomonas sp. SDO5522_S412
TATTGACTGACTGACACGCCGCCTTCGCGAGCAAGCCCGCTCCCACATTAGATCTGCATCATCCTTCAGCCTAGCTGTTCAGCCACCGATTCCGGAATATCGGCATTGGAATAGACGTTCTGCACGTCATCCAGGTCTTCAAGCATGTCGAGCATCTTGAGTACCTTCTGCGCCCCGTCCAGGTCCAGCTCGGCGCTGGTGGTCGGCAGCATCACGATTTCCGCGTCGGTGCCTTTGAAACCAGCCGCTTCCAGGGCGTTACGCACCGAATAGAAGCCCGCGAACGAGGTGAACACGTCGATGGAACCGTCTTCGTTGGTCACCACGTCGTCGGCATCGGCCTCCATTGCCGCCTCAATCAGCGCATCTTCATCCACGCCCGGCGCGAAGGAAATCTGCCCCTTGCGCTCAAACAGGTAGGCCACCGAACCGTCAGTGCCGAGGTTGCCGCCACATTTGCTGAACGCATGGCGCACGGCAGCCGCGGTACGGTTGCGGTTGTCGGTCATGCACTCGACCATCACCGCCACGCCACCCGGGCCGTAGCCTTCGTAGCTCAACTCGACCATGTCGTCGGTATCGGCCGCACCGGCACCACGGGCCACGGCGCGGTCGATGATGTCGCGGCTCATGTTGGCGCCGAGGGCTTTGTCCAGGGCCAGGCGCAGGCGCGGGTTGGAACCCGGGTCACCGCCACCCTGGCGCGCGGCAACGGTCAGCTCGCGAATCCACTTGGTGAAGATCTTGCCTTTCTTGGCATCCTGACGCTCTTTGCGGTGCTTGATGTTCGCCCACTTGGAATGGCCAGCCATAACACAACTCCGAAATTCTGTAGAAACCTGTCGATCCCGCCCAGGCGGGACTTCCCTCTTTAACGTGCAGCCCTTGTAACGCAAAGGCGCATCCGAAGATGCGCCCTTAGCTGACAATGTAAAACCTTATCGCGCTTTCACGCTGCGGCCTTACTCAGCCTTTGGTGTCTCGCGCAGACGGATATGCAGCTCGCGCAGTGCCTTGGCATCCACCACACCCGGTGCTTGCGTCATGACGTCGGCAGCACTTTGGGTTTTCGGGAAGGCAATCACTTCACGGATCGACTGGGCACCGGTCATCAGCATCACCAGACGGTCCAGGCCGAAGGCCAGGCCGCCATGGGGTGGCGCGCCGTATTTCAGGGCGTCGAGCAGGAAGCCGAACTTCTCTTGCTGCTCATCTTCGTTGATGCCCAGCAGGCGGAAGACCGATTGCTGCATTTCCTTGCGGTGGATACGGATCGAACCGCCACCCAGCTCGGTGCCGTTGAGCACCATGTCGTAGGCACGGGACAGAGCGCCAGCCGGGTTGGCTTCCAGCTCTTGCGGCGTGCACTTCGGCGCGGTGAACGGGTGGTGCAGTGCGCTGAAGCTGCCGTCGTCGTTTTCTTCGAACATCGGGAAGTCGACAACCCACATCGGCGCCCACTGGCAGGTCAGCAGGTTCAGGTCGTTGCCGACCTTGATCCGCAGTGCACCCAGCGCTTCGCTGACGATCTTCGACTTGTCGGCACCGAAGAACACGATGTCGCCGTCAACCGCGCCAACACGATCCAGGATCACATTGAGGTTGGCTTCAGGGATGTTCTTGACGATTGGCGACTGCAGGCCTTCGACGCCCTTGGCGCGCTCGTTGACCTTGATGTACGCCAGGCCCTTGGCACCGTAGATGCCGACGAACTTGGTGTAGTCGTCGATCTGCTTACGCGGCATGCTCGCAGCGCCAGGCACGCGCAGTGCGGCGATACGGCATTTCGGGTCGTTGGCCGGGCCGCTGAACACCTTGAAGTCGACATCTTTCAGTTGGTCTTCAACGTCAACCAGTTCCAGCGGGTTACGCAGGTCTGGCTTGTCGGAACCGTAACGACGCATGGCTTCTTCGAAGGTCATGTGCGGGAATTCGCCGAACTCCAGGTTCAGCACTTCCTTGAACAGGTTGCGGATCATCTGCTCGGTGATGCCCATGATCTCTTTTTCATCGAGGAAACTGGTCTCGATGTCGATCTGGGTGAATTCAGGCTGGCGGTCGGCCCGCAGGTCTTCGTCACGGAAGCACTTGGCAATCTGGTAGTAACGGTCGAAGCCGGCGACCATCAGCAGTTGCTTGAACAGCTGTGGCGATTGCGGCAGGGCGAAGAAGGAACCGGCGTGGGTACGGCTCGGCACCAGGTAGTCGCGGGCGCCTTCCGGGGTAGCACGGGTCAGGATCGGCGTCTCGACGTCGAGGAAGCCGTTCTCGTCGAGGAAGCGACGGATGCTGGTGGTCATGCGCGAACGCAGGCGCAGCTTCTCGGCCATTTCCGGGCGACGCAGGTCCAGGAAGCGATAACGCAGGCGGGTTTCTTCGCCAACGTCAGAGAACTCGTTCAGCGGGAACGGCGGGGTTTCCGACTCGTTCAGCACTTCCAGTTCGTAACCCAGCACTTCGATCATGCCCGACGCCATGTTGGCGTTGGTGGCACCGGCCGGACGCAGGCGAACCTTGCCGGTGATCTTCACGACGTACTCGCTGCGCACGCGATCGGCGGCGGCGAAGCTCTCGGCGCGGTCCGGATCGAACACCACCTGGGCCAGACCATCACGATCACGGATATCGAGGAAGATCACCCCGCCGTGGTCGCGGCGACGGTGAACCCATCCGCAAAGGGTGATTTCCTGACCTTCCAGGGTCTCGTTCAGTTGGCCGCAATAGTGGCTGCGCATCATGATAGTGGTTTCGCTTCTCGTAATTCGAAATTCGGTGGAGGCCCGCCTCATCACCGTACAGCTAAGTCAGGTGACGGATAATGCAGGAGCCTGCGCGTAGAGTTCAACTCAGTCTGCTTTGTCGCCGCCGGCCAGATTCTTCTTCGAACCGGTCTTGAAGTCGGTCTCGTACCAACCGTTGCCACTCAGGCGAAAGCCCGGCATGGACAACATCTTCTTGAGCTCCGGTGCCTGGCAGGCAGGGCAATCGACCAGCGGCGCTGCGCTGATCTTTTGAATGGCTTCCAACTGATGACCACAGGAAGCACATTGATAGTCGTACATGGGCATGGAGATGTCTCGGCGATCAGATCATTACTGCGCCACGCCCTGCCCTGGCTCTATCCTGTGGGAAAGTCCCGGCATGCGCAGCAAAGCCCGGGATTATATCTGGTAAATCGAGGCTGTGCAGCCGTAGCGGCGCGCTGCTCTTTATATAGATGACTGCAGCAGGCTTCTGCCAGCCGCCCGACCCGGGGCAATCCCGGGACGGGCGCCCGGCACAAGGTTCATGCAGGGTCCGGCTGGACACTGGGCGCGACAAGCCGCCCTTTCAATACATGCACCACGCAAACCACCCTGACCAGACCGCTGAAGTTCTTTACACCGCCATAACGCAAGTGCACTTCCCGGTCTACGTAAGACAGCAGCGCACTGACCGAACACGTATTGATCCTGGCGATCTCCGCGAGGATATTCCAATACACCTCTTCGAGCCGCAAACACGTCGAAAAACCATTAAGCCGAACCGATCGGGACAATGGCCTGGCCAAGTTCATATCGAACCCCTTGGCAAAGGGATCTACCTTTATCTTGTGCAATCCGCACGTTTCCATAACTCCATTACCTGCTCCGCGTGACATACACTTGACACTCCATTGCCTGACGGCCACTCATGTTCTCGTTGGCCGTTGAGCTATAAAACATCAAGACGACAAGTGCAGCCAGAAGACAGGGAGCCGATCACCGTAGGACAAGCCAACGCGCGTATCAGGAAGCTCGCGGAATCACGGAAATCGCCGGGAAGCAGGCATGCGAGGGGCGTCAGCTCGACGCCCTCCCGCCACCGGTGTTATTTGTTTTCGAGCAGGGAACGCAACATCCATGCGGTCTTTTCATGCACTTGCATACGCTGGGTCAGCAAGTCCGCCGTCGGTTCATCACTGACTTTATCCAACAACGGGAAGATACCCCGGGCTGTGCGAGTCACCGCTTCCTGGCCTTCGACCAGTTGCTTGATCATGTCTTCAGCGCTCGGCACACCTTCTTCTTCCTTGATCGAAGAAAGTCGCGCATACACCGAGTAGGCACCCGGTGCGGGAAAGCCCAGGGCACGAATACGCTCTGCGATTGAATCCACCGCCAGCGCCAGTTCGTTGTACTGCTCTTCAAACATCAAGTGCAGTGTACGAAACATGGGCCCCGTTACGTTCCAATGGAAGTTGTGGGTCTTCAGGTAAAGTACATAGGTATCGGAAAGCAGTCGCGAAAGTCCATCAACGATTGATTTACGGTCTTCTTCACTGATACCAATATCGATTGCCATGTGTTTCCCCTTCAATTGATAAAAATTCATTGATCAGGTGCAGGACCACTCTAGCAAGAGTGCCGGCCGTGCGCAGCCTGGCTGACCCTTTCGAGGTGCGGCAAATCGCCCCTTGCAGAGCGGGCTTGCCCGACAGGCAAGGCTTCAACAGCTACCGGAAAAATTACCCAGCACCTGCGAAAAAGCCTGCACCTGTCTAGGACAAGTGTTTGACGCAGAAATGCCGTGCCCCTTGTAACAGCCTGAAATGCTTGATTTGAGTAGGCACAGGCTTTGCTGTTAAATAGGCAGCGTGTCGCCGCCGATATTTTTCGCGGCAAGCGGCATAGGCTGATACCCGTGCACGTGCCCAACGCCTCCCATTGTTCAGAAGCGAACCGTGCCCGTCAGCTCTTCCTTGTGATCCGTCTTAACGTGAGTTAATCAAAATGTTGAAAATCGTCCACCTGCTAACGGGCGCTGCAGCTTTGCTGCTGTCCTTTATCCCCAGCCTGCGATCAGAGACCCTGCCTTACCTGCAGCAACCTGACGCTCTCTACCTGACCTTCTTTGGTCTTCTTAACCTGACACTGGCTCCAGTCATTCCATACTGGAACAAAGGCCCGCGTCACCAACTGCAAAACCTGGTCAGCGCCCTGCTGGTCCTGGCTGTTGTCGTGCAAACCCTCACCCTGCTGGCGCCTATGCCTGAAGTGGGTGGCCACCCGGCCGTCCTGCTCAGCCTGGCAATAGCACTGGTCGCCATCGTTCTTCATCTGGCCATCAGTTTTTACCGCTCCTCCCCGGCCGCTGCGTCGCAAAGCTACGACATGACCAACCGGGATACCGGGACCGTCAAGTGGTTCAACACCTCCAAGGGCTTCGGCTTTATTTCCCGGGATTCGGGCGACGATATCTTCGTCCACTTCCGGGCGATTCGCGGCGAAGGCCATCGCGTACTGGTGGAAGGCCAGCGCGTGGAGTTCTCCGTCATGAACCGTGACAAGGGGCTGCAAGCTGAAGATGTGATCGCCGCATTGCCGCGTCGCTGATTCCAGCACCCCGAAAAAAAGAAACCGCGATGCAGCCTGGCTGCATCGCGGTTTTTTTATGCCCGGGGGGTCAACCCCTGCCTTATTAATAATGAGGCGGCGGCGCCTCTTCCTCGGACGACTCGAACTGGCCGCCCATTTCTTCCTGGCGCTTGAGCAACGCAGTCATCTGCAACTGCAGGCGTTCCACGGCACGCTGCTGGGTGACCAGGATGTCATTCAGGGTCTCGATGGTGTCGTCCTGAAAGGCCAGGCGGCTTTCCAGGTCGGTCACGCGGGCTTGAAGATCCATGGCTCAAGCCTCCAGGAACGTGAAGTCGGCCGGCAGGATCTCGCGCAGGCGCGCACGAATTGCCACCACTTGCTCGTCACTGTAGGGCTTCGCCGGGTGCTTGCCCCAGACCGGCGCAGGCCAGGCCGCGTCGTCGCGCTTGCGTACGATCACATGCACGTGCAGTTGGCTGACCACATTACCCAAGGCACCGATATTCATTTTGTCGGCGCCGAACCCTTCGTTCAGCCACTGTGCCAGTGCCGTGCTTTCCTGCCACACCCGCTGCTGGTCGGCGACATCCAGTTGAAACACTTCGCTGATACCGTCGATGCGCGGCACCAGGATGAACCAGGGGTAATTCGAGTCATTGGAAAGCAGCAGCCGACACAGGGGGAAATCCCCGATAGGCAAGGTGTCTTGTTGAAGGCGTGGATCTAAGGCGAACACAGCAGTCACTCCCGTTCGGCGGGTCAGGTTTCAGGCGCCCAGCATACCTGCGAATGCCGGTCGCTTCACGGCGAATGCGCGTGGCCGAATACGCGCCCAAACAGGACGCCACGAAAAAAAGCGCACCATTTCGAGACAGGCCAATATTTCAGCTACGCTAAATGACCAATGTATCCAATTCTGGTCAAAGTCGGGACGCAGAACATGCTTCAAGACCTTGAGCCAGACGGCTTTCAAAAGGCGAAGGCTGAACGGGAGCAGAAACGCAGTCAGTAAAGCACTGCACCAAAATGACCCATTTGTGCTTCAAAGGGATCCGCCAACTACCCACCGAACGGGGTGAACCGGTAACGTTTTGCTCTGGTACAGGTTTTATGCGCCACCGAACCGGAGTACGGCAGGCGCGTCAAGGCCAAACCAAACGGCGTAAAAAGCCCGTGCTTATGCGGTTTTTACAGGCCGTTGACACTTTTCACGAAAAAATCACATTCGGTTACGGGTTTGTGCACGCTTGTTGCATTCACACCCATATCGTCGACAACGGCACCGGCGGGAAGCAGGTGTTTCGCGACGGAAAATAACAGCGGTTCAATGCCTGACAGGGATGAGTTGAAACTTTCAGGGGTGACTTTTCCACCCCGCTTCCAAGGTTTTTAAACAGCATTGAAGTTGTCAGTCCGGTTACAAGTGGACTGTGAATTTGCGACATGGAGCTAGCAATTTACGACAGGCCCGTAAAGAAGCTGAAAGGATAGATGTGCAAGTATCGTCAATAATGTCTGCGTGATATAACTTTGCGCCGACACAAAAAAGAAAGAGCCGCCCAGACAAAAATATAGGTGGGACGGCAGTACTCTTCCTAAAACCAAAGGAGCAAATCACGATGCGCGTGATGAAGTGGAGCATGATCGCCCTGGCTGTTTCAGCAGGCACCTCGCAGTTCGCAATGGCGTCCTCCCAGGACGATTCCAAGGGCTTTGTTGAAGACAGCACTTTCAGCATCAACACTCGCCTCCTGAACTTTAGCCGCGACTTCCGTAACAATGACACCGGCAAGAGCCGCGTCGACGAAACCGGTCTGGGCTTCAACGGCCTGTACCAGTCGGGCTTCACCCAAGGCACCATCGGTGTGGGTGTCGACGTCATCGGTCTGTTGGGCGTCAAACTGGACAGCGGCAAGGGTCGTTCCGGCACTGGCCTGTTTCCAACTGGCTCCGACGGTCGCGCTCAGGATGATTACTCCAAGGGCGGCGGCGCAGTTAAGTTCCGTATCTCCGATACGGTCCTGAAAATCGGCGACCAGTACACCACCGCGCCTGTATTCGCTTCCGATGACAGCCGTCTGCTGCCTGAATTGCCACAGGGTATCTCGCTGACCAGCAACGAGATCAAAGGCCTGAAACTTGAAGGCGGTCACTTCACTTCGAGCGTGGCACAAGCCCAAACCTACCGCGACAGCCTGGGCCTGACAAAAACCGACTTCATCGGTGGTGTCTACGCCCTGACTCCAGAAGTCAGCGCCAGCCTCTACTACGCGAAGACCGAAGACTACTGGAAGAAAACCTACGCCAACCTGAACTGGACCCATGCGCTCAGCAATGAGCAGTCCCTGGCGGTCGACTTCAACATCTACAGCACCAAAAGTGATGGCGCTGGCCTGCAACGGGCTGAGAAAGACGGCACCACCAAACTGGACAACCGTGCCTACAGCTTGCAAGGCGCGTACACCATCCAGGCTCACACCTTTACCCTGGCCTACCAGAAGGTCAGCGGCGACGGTGACTACGGCTACGGCGTAGACGGCGGCGGCACGATCTTCCTTGCCAACTCCATCGCTCGTTCCGACTTCAACGCTGAAGACGAGAAGTCGTTCCAGGCTCGCTACGACCTGAACATGGCGACTTTCGGCGTACCAGGCCTGAGCTTCATGACTCGCTACGTCAAAGGTACCGGCGCCAACACCGCCGACACCTCGAACGGCAAAGAATGGGAACGTGACATCGAAGCCAAGTACGTGATCCAGAGCGGCCCGGCAAAAGACCTGAGCCTGCGCGTGCGTCAAGCCACTTATCGCTCCAGCGATGGTGTGTACTACGGTTCGGCGTCCATCGACGAACTGCGTCTGATCGCGCAATACCCGCTGAACATCTTGTAATTGGCAGTTTGATTACAACGATGACTTAGGGTTTCGGCCCTAACTAAAAAGCCGCTCACTTGTTCGCAAGTGAGCGGCTTTTTTATTGCAACTTGATCTCAACAACCACATAACTAGCAAGCTAACTATCTAGTTTGATCCTACACATCAAACCTGACACATCCGACAAGTTTGATCCGCAAGTCATAGCATTACTTCGTAGCGCTTTCCTGCATTACCCGAATAACCCGCTGGGGAAACGGAATATCGATTCCCGCGCCTTTCAAACGATCACGTGCCAGTTCATTGAACATGAACATCACATCCCAATAATCCGAGGTCTTGGTCCAGACTCGCAGGGACACAGTGATTGAACTGTCGCCCAGGGTCGAAACCACGGCTGCCGGCGCAGGATCAGCCAGTACCCGTGGGTCCTTGGCCAGTTCCAACAGCACTTCGCGCGCTTTCTGCAGGTCGGCTTCGTAGTCGACACCCACATCAAATACCACTTTACGGGTCGGCTGACGGTTGGTGTTGGTGATGAGGCCGTTGGACAGGCTGCCGTTCGGGATGATCACCGTCTTGTTGTCGCCGGTGCGCAACACGGTGTGAAAGATCTGGATGCTGTCGACGGTACCGGAAGTGCCCTGGGCTTCGATCCAGTCACCAATGCGGAACGGGCGGAACAACAGAATCAGCACGCCGCCGGCAAAGTTCGCCAGGCTGCCTTGCAAGGCCAGGCCGATGGCCAGGGTAGCGGCACCGATCGCGGCAACGAACGACGTAGTTGCCACGCCGATCATCGAGGCCACGTTGACCACCAGCATGACTTTGAGCGCAATGTTCGCCAGGTTGGTAATGAAGTGTTGCAGCGCCAGGTCCGCATTACGCAGTGCCAGCAAACGCCCCACTCGGTGGGTCAAGACGTTGATCAGCCACCAACCGATGGCCAGGGTGACCACCGCCAGCAAAAATCGGCTGCCGTATTCCATGATCATCGGTAACCATGACTCCGAGCTCTTGATCAGGTGATCCACTTCAGCGTTCAAGTCCATCTACATTCTCCTGTTTACCGGATGCTCGGCCTATTGGTTGGCCCTAAATACAATTGAGCCCCGTAGGGCTCAATGGTGGGCGCAGGTTCTGGGGCGTGGGACGTCAAAAACGCCCACAGGTTCCCCAAAGTGCTATCAGTCGCGGAAGTTATTGAACTGCAGCGGCATGTCGAAGGTCTTGGCGCGCAGGGCAGCAATGGCCTCTTGCAAGTCGTCACGCTTCTTACCGGTGATACGTACCTGCTCGCCCTGGATGGAGGCCTGGACCTTGAGCTTGGCGTCCTTGACGTGAGCGACGATTTTCTTCGCCAGCTCCTTGTCGATGCCTTCCTTGAGCACGGCTTCCTGCTTCATCAGCTTGCCGGACGCATAGGCATCCTTGATTTCGAGGCATTGCGCGTCGATCTTGCGCTTGACCAGAGACAGCTTGAGGATCTCAATCATCGCTTCCAGCTGGAAGTCGGCTTCCGCGGTCAGGTTGACGGTCAGCTCTTTTTCCTTGAACTCGAAGCTGCCCTTGCCCTTCAAGTCATAGCGGCGATCCAGCTCCTTGACGGCGTTCTCGACGGCGTTGGTGACTTCATGTTTGTCCAGTTCGGATACCACGTCGAACGACGGCATGTAATTTCTCCAATAAAAAAGGGGCGCGGCTCAGTAGAGATGGAGCACGCCCGGGCTAAAATGCCCGGGCATTATAGCGGTTCTTTCGCCTCGTTCACTGCGGGCAGCCTTACGGAGTAAAAACTGATGTCGACCACCTGGCACGTCCTCGGCGCCGGCAGCCTCGGAACACTGTGGGCCGCCCGCCTGGCCCGCGCCGGTCTGCCCGTGCGCCTGATCCTGCGGGATCCCGGGCGGTTGGCGAGTTATCAGACGGCCAATGGCCTGACCCTGGTCGAGCAAGGCGTGGCTCACACCTACCCGGTCGTCGGCGAAACCTCCGACAGCCCTGGGCCAATTCATCGCCTGCTGGTGGCGTGCAAGGCCTACGACGCCCAGGAAGCCGTCGCACAGCTGGAACATCGACTGGTGCCGGACGCCGAACTGATCCTGTTGCAAAACGGGCTGGGCAGCCAGGACGCAGTCGCCGCCCAACTGCCCCAGGCACGCTGCATCTTCGCCTCCAGCACCGAAGGCGCGTTTCGCGAGAGTGACTGGCGAGTAGTGTTTGCCGGCCATGGCTACACCTGGCTGGGGGATGCTCGGCACCCTACTCCGCCGCTGTGGCTGGATGACCTGCAAGCCGCCGGCATTCCCCATGAGTGGAGCACCGACATCCTCACCCGCCTGTGGCGCAAACTGGCCCTGAACTGCGCCATCAACCCGCTGACCGTGCTTTACCAGTGTCGCAATGGCGAGCTGCAAGCCCATCAGTGCGAAGTGGCCACCCTGTGCGCCGAACTCGCCGACCTGCTGGAATGCTGCGGCCAACCCGCTGCCGCAGAGGATTTGCACAGCGAAGTGGAACGGGTAATCCAGGCCACGGCGGCCAATTACTCCTCGATGTACCAGGACGTGGCCAGTGCCCGACGCACCGAAATCAGCTATTTGCTGGGCTATGCCTGCCAGGCGGCCGCCCGCCACCAACTGAGCTTGCCGCACCTGCAACAACTCCAGGCGCGCCTGGTACGGCAACTGTCTGCACGCGGATTGCCCAGCGACTGAAGCACGCGCTACCCTGCCTGCTTGTTCCTTTGCAGCGAAAACCTTGATGCCACTGCGCCAGCGTCTCGAAAATCTACCGGTTGGGCAGAAACTGCTGGCGGCCCTGCTGGTTTTGTTGACCACCGTCTTGCTGGTGGCCAACCTGACCTTTATCAGCGCCGCCTACTGGATCTCCCAGGAAAGCATGGCACCCCAGGCCTTGCAGGCCATCGGTCGGCTGGTGTCCAACCCGTCGCTCGCCGCCGAGTCCCTGGACTCACCGCTCAAGGCGCAAACCCTGCTGGATGAACTGACCAGCTACTCGCCATTGCGGGCCGCGGCCTTATACGACGGAGATGGCACGCGCCTGGCCCAGCTGCAACATGCCAATCGCCTGCACCTGCCAGATAATTTCCGGGACATTGAAACCTGGCGTACCACCGAATTTCGCAGCAACCAGGTGATCACCCTGCCCCGTGCCGGCAAACCGTCCGGGCACTTGCTGTTGGTGGCCAGCAGCGAACTGCCGGTGGCTTTCTATACCGGGACCTTCACCGCCAGCCTGGGTATCCTGATCTTCAGCGTGCTGCTGTGGCTGGTGATCGCCCGGCAGATCAAGCGCCTGATTACCCGGCCGATCCACGAACTGGAAGAATTGTCGCGCCAGGTCACCCGGGAAGAGAACTACGCCCTGCGCGCCGGGCGCGGCAATCATGATGAAATCGGCAGCCTCGCCGAAGCTTTCAACACCATGCTTTCGCGCATTGAAGCCCGTGAGCAGCAACTCAAGCGCGCGCGAGACGATTCCCAGGCCGCCTACGATCAAGCCCAGGGCCTGGCGGAAGAAACCCGCCACACCAACCGCAAGCTGGAACTGGAAGTCCAGGTGCGCAGCAAGATCGAGAAAAAGCTCACCGGCTTCCAGAACTACCTCAACAGCATCATCGACTCGATGCCCTCGGCGCTGATCGCCCTCGACGAACAACTCTACGTCACCCAGTGGAACCAGGAAGCCAGCGCACTTTCCGGGACCCGCCTGGACGAGGCGCTGAACCAGCCGATCTTCCTCGCCTTCCAGCCGCTCAAGCCGTTCCTGCCGCAGATCAAGGCCACGGTAGAGCAACACACCGTAGAGCGGATCGAGCGCGTTACCTGGGTCAAGGATGACGAACCCAAGCACTACGCCCTGACCTTCTACCCGTTGATGGGCGGTGCCGGGCGCGGCGTGGTGATCCGGATCGACGACATCACCCAGCGCTTGTCCCTGGAAGAAATGATGGTGCAGTCAGAGAAAATGCTCTCGGTCGGTGGCCTGGCCGCCGGCATGGCGCACGAAATCAACAACCCGCTGGGAGCGATCCTGCATAACGTGCAGAACATTCGCCGCCGGTTGTCCAACGAACTGCCGAAAAACCTCGAGCACGCCGAACAGGCGGGCATCGACCTGGACTCGGTCAACCGCTACCTGCAAAGCCGCGAAGTGCCGCAGTTGCTCGACGGCATCCAGCAGGCTGGCGCCCGGGCGGCGAAAATCGTCACCCACATGCTCAGCTTCAGCCGCCGCAGCAACCGGCAGATGGCGCCGTGCGACTTGCCGGCCTTGATCGACCAGGCCGTGGAAATTGCCGGCAACGACTTCGACCTCACCGTCGGCTTCGACTTCAAGGGCCAGGCGATCATCCGCCAGTTCGACCCGCAACTGGGCCCGGTCCCCGGCACCGCCAACGAACTGGAGCAAGTACTGCTCAACCTGCTGAAAAACGCCGCCCAGGCGATTCATCAGCGCGAAGACGGCAGCGAGCCCGGCCGGATCATCCTGCGCACCCGGCTCAACCCGCCGTGGGCAGAAATCCAGGTGGAAGACAACGGCATCGGTATGAGCGAGAACGTGCGCAAACGCACGTTTGAGCCGTTCTTCACCACCAAGGAAATCGGCCAGGGCACCGGGCTTGGGTTGTCGGTTTCGTATTTCATCATCACCAACAATCACAAGGGGCAGATGGAAGTGCATTCGACCCTTGGCCAGGGTACCTGCTTCACCTTGCGCCTGCCCCTGGCGGGCAGCCAATTGCCACCCAACGAACTCACTCAACTGGAGCGCTAACCATGGGCTTTCGCCTGTCGAAAATTTACACCCGTACCGGCGACAAGGGCGAAACCGGCCTGGGCGACGGCCGCCGCGTGCCCAAGGACCATCCACGGGTGGAGGCGATTGGCGAGGTGGATGCGCTGAACAGCCAGTTGGGTTTGTTGCTGGCGGGATTGGAGGAACAAAGCGGGCAGCATCCAGCGTTGAAGGATGTGATCGAGGTGCTGACACCTTGCCAGCATCGTCTGTTTGACTTGGGCGGCGAATTGGCGATGCCGGTGTACAAGGCGCTGAACGCGGCGGAAGTCGACCGGCTTGAGGCGGCGATCGATCGCTGGAATGAAGAGGTCGGGCCGCTGGAGAACTTCATTCTGCCGGGTGGTTCGGCGTTGATTGCCCAGGCCCATGTATGCCGAAGCCTGGCTCGCAGTGCGGAGCGCCGGTGTCAGCACCTGAATGCAGAGGAACCGCTGGAAGGCGTCGGGTTGGCGTACATCAACCGGCTGTCGGACTTGCTCTTTGTGGCAGCCAGGGTGATTGCCAAGCGCCAGGGCGTTGCAGAGATCTTGTGGCAGGCGGCGGCAAAGCCGCACTGACGCTTACTGACCGATTGCAACCTGTGGCGAGGGAACTTGCTCCCGCTGGGCTGCGTAGCGGCCCCAAAAAAGCGGGAGCGCTGCGCACTCCAGCGGGAGCAAGCTCCCTCGCCACA
>NZ_JBSVWQ010000153.1:0-13632 GCF_054071215.1 Pseudomonas sp. SDO5522_S412
AATGCATCAACTGAAAGACTGCATTCGCGAGCAAGCCCGCTCCCACATTTTTTGACCGTGCTCGCTTTAGATTTTGATTTTGCTCTTCAACACTCAAGTCGGCTTTCAGGCCGCTGTGCTCTTGATCTGTTTTTGATCTTGATCTTAGGCGCCCCGTTAAACCACGCTGGCCGAACGCAGGTAGCACGGGGCAGGGACGCCCCGTCGCGGCGGCCCGCTTCCCAACGCTACTGCAAGTTGACAAACAATCCCCCGTCTACCAACAGCGAAGCTCCGGTCACATACCGCGCCATGTCCGAGGCGAGGAACACGATGGGCCCCGCGACGTCGTCGGGTTCACCCAGGCGCCACAACGGCGTGCGCGAAGTCATGTACGCCAGCTTCTCCTCGTCGGCCAAGTCTTCCTTGTTGATATCGGTGGCAATCGTTCCCGGCAGCACCGAGTTGCAGCGAATACCATACGGCCCCAACGCAATCGCACAGGACTGCATCAACGAGTGCAGCCCGGCCTTGGTCGGCGTGTAGTGCGTCTGCATCCCGCCACCCACCAGCGCACTGATGGAACTGACGGCGATGATCGCGCCGCCCTTGCTCTGGTTTTTCATCTGGTTTGCCGCCGCTTGCACGGCGAAGTAGGCGCCGTTGAGGTTGGTGTTGACCGTCTTCAGGTACACCTCACGCGGCATGTCGAGGAACGAGTGGAACGGACAGATCCCGGCGTTGTTGACGAACACATCCACACTGCCAAATGCCTTGAGCGCGCCGGCCACCAGTTTGTCGCCGGTGTCCGGATCAGCCGCATCGCCGCCCACCTCCACCGCTTGGCCGCCGAACGCCTTGATTTCCTCGATCAACGAAAACGCCGCTTCAGTGCCTTGGCCGCTACCACTGTGGCCGATGACCACACGGGCACCCTGGCGTGCACATTCCCTGGCGGCGGCGCGGCCGATTCCACGGGAGGCGCCAGTAATAATCACGGTTTTGTCTGCAAGTAACATAAGTGAACTCCTGAAAAAAAGCGGCCTCAGCCGAGATAGTTGCCGTAACCGACCATGGCAATGGCACCGAGAATCACCGCGATACCAGTGGCCAATACGCCTTTGTTGGTGGCGCTGGTGCCCTGCCATTCGCGGAAATACAGGCCCCAGCAGTTGGATACGATGATGATGAAAGACATGTGCAACACCCACGAACTGGCGTCGTTCTGCAGGCGGCTTTCGCCCATGCCGTAGAAGAAAAACTGCAGGAACCACAGGGTGCCGGCACACGCCACCAACAGGTAGTTGCCAAGCAGCGGAGTGCTGCGGTCGGTGTAGTTGTGGAACGTGCGGTTGCGCCAGTTCAGCCACAGGCACCAGAGGCCGTTGGTGGTCAGGCCACCCCACATGATCACCATGAAGGTCACGTTGTTCTGGAACAGGCTGTTGGCGCCATGCTCGACAGCCGCGGCAGCCAGTGGGCGCCCGGCTGAAATACCGTAGCTGAAGCACGCGCTCAGCACCCCGGAGATCACCGCAACCAGCATGCCCTTGGCCACCGAGAACTCGCTGATGCTGGCGAATTTCACCGCTTCCGGCACTTCTCGTTCCTTGATCAGCCCGGCCTTGCCGCACACGGCGATGCCTACCAGCGATACCGCCACGCCCCACAGCACCCAATGCCCGCCCTGGGAGGCGAGCATTGAGGTCAGGGTGCCTTCGGTGGCGTCGGTGAACAGGTCGCGATACAGCGCCGGCATCAAGGCGCCAAGGGCCGAGGTCAGGCCCAGTACCAGCGACATGCCCAGGGACAGCCCGAGGTAGCGCATGGTCAGGCCGAAGGTCAGCCCGCCGATGCCCCAGAGCACGCCGAACAGGTAGGTCCAGAGCAAGGTGCTGCTGTCGGCCTGGCGCAGGATGTCGGCCCAGCCGGGCACGGTCAGTTGCGCGGCAATCAGCGGCACGATCAGCCATGATACGAGGCCGCCGGTGATCCAGTAGCTTTCCCAGGCCCAGCCGCGGACTTTCTTGTAGGGGATGTAGAAGCTGCCGGAGGCGAAGCCGCCGATGAAGTGCAGAATCACACCGAATAGAATGATTTCCACGTAGTCGAATCCTTTTTTATTGTTGTGGTAGCGCGCTGTTTCAGCCTGGGGTAAGGCTGAACATCGGGATTAAATCCACGCTGACGGGCGAGGCGTCCGGCTGGCTGGGCATGATGTCTTGCATGTACTGCCACCACCGTTGCATCAGCGCGGTGCCCGGCAGTGCGTCGAGCCCGTGCCGCTCTTCGTGGGTCATCACGGCGAACAAGGCGTTGCTGGCCTCGTCGAGGAATATCCGGTAGTCCACCACGCCGGCATCACGCAGGGCCTGGGCCAGTTCGGGCCAGATCTCATCGTGGCGTCGACGGTACTCGGCGTGCTGGCCGGGGTTGAGGTTCATGCGAAAGGCTCGGGTCTGCATTACTTGCCTCCGTGGGGTGGCGTAGGACTGTAGATGCGCACCGCGTTGTGCAGGAAGAACTTGCCCTGTACGTCCTCGGGTTTGCCCGCCATGCAGGCTTTCACCAGGCCCAGGGTGGTGGCGAAACTGGCCAGGTGATCGCTGTTGGGCCAGTCGCTGCCGAAGAAGCAACGGTCTTCGCCAAAGGCTTCCCACAGCACGGCCAGGCGGTCGTTGTAGAACGCCGGGTCAAGGATCAGACCCTGCGGGCCGACCTGGGGGATTTCCGCCAGTTTGGCAAATACATTCGGTCGCTCTGCCAGGCGCATCAGGTCGGCGTGATACGCGGATTCTTCGCCGGCGGGCACGCTGGCATTGGGCAGGTGATCGACGATGATGCGCAGCTCGGGCAAGGCATCGTTCAAATGCAGCAGCCCTTTGATCAAGCGCGGATTGGGGTTGGCGCTGTCCAGGCCACGCCCGTATTCGGCGAGGCGGCGCAGGCCTTCGATAAAGCCGGGGCGCTTCTGGTCGTCTGGCAAATCGCGGTCCCACAGGTTGCCGTAGCGCAAACCGAGGAACAGCGGTTCATGGGCCAAGGCATCGAGGTCTGCCGCAAAGTCGCCGTGCAGCGGGTCAAGGTTGCCGACGAAACCGAGCATGCGCAGGTCGCTGCGCAGGGTCTCCAGCAACCAGCGGTTGTCGTCGCGCCACGGGCTGGCTTCCACGGCAATCGCGCCGATCACGTTATGTTCGCCTGCCAGCGGCCAATAATCCGCCGGCAAATGTGCGGCATACAGCGCGTTTCCCGGCTCGGGCCAGGGAATACCCTGGGGGCGGCGCGGGTCGAACAGGTGCAAATGGCTGTCGATGATCGGCCCGCTGTAAGGGGTAAGGGGCATAGCGCAATCCTTCGGAACAATGGATGGGGAAGGGCCCGCACGCTACCGCGCCAAGGCCCGTTGCACCACTTCAGCTCTGCAAGTACACCGCATGGGTGTGGGTGTACTCGTACAGGCCGTGCTTGCCATCGGCGCCGCCGATCCCGGATTTACGCACGCCGGCATGAAAGCCTTGCATCGCCTCGAAGTTCTCGCGGTTGACGTAGGTCTCGCCGAACGACAATTCGCGCACCGCCTGCATCGCCTTGCCCAGGTCGCGGGTATAGATCGAGGAGGTCAGGCCGTAGTCGCAGTCGTTGGCCATGGCGATGGCCTCATCCAGGTCGTCGACAATCTGAATCGGCAGCACCGGGCCAAAAATTTCTTCGCGCATGATTTCCATGTCGGCGTGGCAACCGGCCAATACCGTCGGCTGGAAGTGAAAGCCCTGGCCCAGGTCGGCGATCTGTCCACCGGTGACCAGCGATGCACCCTGGCCCAGCGCGGTGCGCACCTTGCGATTGACGCTGTCCAGGCCCTGGCGGTTGATCAGCGGGCCCATCTCCACATCGGCCTGGGCGATGGGGTCGCCGTAGCGGGTGGCGGCCATCGCGGCGCTGATGCGCTCGATAAACTGGTCGGCCACCTTGCGCTCCACGTACACCCGTTCGGCGCAGTTGCACACCTGGCCGCTGTTGATGATCCGCGAGTCGCGAATGGCGTTTACCGCGAGGTCCAGGTCGGCATCGGCGAGGACGATGGCAGGTGCCTTGCCACCCAGCTCGAGGTTGAGCTTGGTGATATGGGGGGCGGCGGCAGCCATGATCCGCGAGCCGGTGGCGACGCTGCCGGTGAAGCTGATCATGTCCACGCCCTTATGGGCGGTGAGGGCGCCACCGACGCGGCCATCGCCGCAGACCACATTGAATACCCCGGCCGGCAGGTCGGTCTCGGCCACCAGTTTGGCGAACTCGAAGCAGTTGTTCGGCGTTTCTTCGCTGGGTTTGATCACGATGGTGTTGCCGGTGAGCAACGCCGGGGCCATCTTGCGGGCGATCAAAAAGAACGGGAAGTTCCACGGCAGGATGCCGGCCACCACACCCAGGGGTTTGCGGAACAGGAAGATATTTTCATTGGGGCGGTCGCTGGTGATGATCTCGCCTTCAATGCGGCGCGCCCACTCGGCCATGTAGTCGAGGTAGTCGGCGGTGAAGTTGACTTCCACTTCCGCCAGGCCGCTGACCTTGCCTTGCTCCAGGGTAATGGTGCGCGCCAGGTGGGCGACGTTTTCCCGCAGCTTGGCGGCGATGCGGCGCAAGTGCCCGGCACGTTCGATCGCCGGTTTGCGCGCCCAGTCTTTTTGCGCATGACGTGCGGCAGCCAAGGCTTGGTCGATGTCTTCGGAGGTGGACGCCGGGACCTTCGACAACAGGGCGCCGGTGGCCGGGTTCAATACATCCAGGTGTGCATCGCTGGAGGTAAAGCGGCCGTTGATGAAGTTCTGGTAGACCGGTACGGATGACATGCTTGGCTCCTCAGTAAGTACGTGACGGTGCTTTGGCGTCGGCGGCGGGGCGATAGCGGGCCAGGGTCGACATGGCACCCTGGCGCAGCAGACTGATGTCGATGGCCACCGCAATGAACTGGCAGCCCCAGGCTTGATAGCGGCGGGCGTCGTCTTCGTTGGGGGCGAGAATGCCGCAGGCCTTGCCGGCCGCCAGCGTGGCATTGACCGCGTACTGGATGCGCTCCTGTACCTCGGGGTGCCCGGGATTGCCGGCGTGACCGAGGCCGATGGACAGGTCGGCGGGGCCTATAAACACCGCGTCCACGCCTTCCACCGCCGCAATCGCCGCGACGTTTTCAACGCCCAGGCGCGACTCCACCTGCACGATCAGGCACAGCTGTTCATGGGCGGTGTTGAGGTAATCCGACACGCCGTCCCAGCGGGTGGCGCGGGTCAAGCCGCCACCAACGCCACGAATACCGTGGGGCGGATAACGCATCGCGCGCACCAGGGCCTGGGCTTGCTCGGCGGTTTCGACCATCGGGATCATCAGCGTCTGGGCGCCGACGTCCAGCAGTTGCTTGATCAGGTTGGCGTCGCTGCTTACCGCGCGTACCACCGGGGCGGTGGTGTAGGGAGCCACGGCCTGGAGCTGGTTGAGCACGCCGGGCACGGTGTTGGGGGCGTGTTCGCCGTCAATCAGCATCCAGTCATAACCGGTGCTGGCGACGATCTCGGCGGCATAGGCGGTGGCGAAGCCGGCCCAGATCCCGTATTGCGCGGCGTCTTTACGCAGCGCGGCCTTGAAAGCGTTGTGGGGCATGTTCATGGCAGGAGTCCTCAGCGGTTGTACGGGCGATGCAATTGGCAATCGGGGTTGAGGTCCACGCCAAACCCGGGTTTGTCGAGCACCGACAGGCGCATGCGGCCATTCACCGGCACGGGTTCACCGAGCAGTTGCGGGTGGAACATCGGCACCACTTCGTCTGCCTTGGGCGCCATCATCAGGAACTCGGCGAACGGGCTGTTATGGCGGGTCGCAACAAAGTGGTAGCTGTAGACCGACGAGCCGTGGGGCACCACCAACGCATTGTGGGCATCGGCCAAGGCGGAGATTTTCACCAGCTCGGTGAGGCCGCCGCACCAGCCCACATCTGGCTGGATAATGTCGCAGCACCCCATCTCCAACAGCATGCGAAAGCCCCAGCGGGTGGCTTCGTGTTCGCCGGTGGTAACCAACATGCCTTTGGGCACGTTGTTGCGCAGCGCGGCATAGCCCCAGTAGTCGTCGGGCGACAGCGCTTCTTCGATCCATTTCAGGCCGTATTCATGGGCGCCGGTTGCCAGTTTGGTGGCGTAGTTCAGGTCCAGGCTCATCCAGCAGTCGAGCATCAGCCAGAAGTCCGGGCCGACCCGTTCGCGCATGGTTGCCAGTTCCTCGAGGTTTTTGCGCAGGCCTTCTTCGCCTTCCGATGGGCTGTAGTGCAAGGGCATCTTGCCGCCGATAAAGCCCATCTTCTGTGCGAGGTCCGGGCGGGCGCCGGTGGCGTAGAACTGCAATTCGTCACGCACCGCGCCGCCGAGCAACTGGTGCACCGGCTCCTGGCGGATTTTGCCGAGCAGGTCCCACAGCGCCAGGTCGACACCGGAGATCGTGTTGATCACCAGGCCCTTGCGGCCGTAGTACAGGGTGGACTGGTACATCTGGTCCCAGATTTTTTCGATATCGGTGACGCGGGCGCCTTCCAGGAAGCGCGCCAGGTGCTTCTCGACGATATAGGCGGCGGGCTCGCCACCGGTGGTCACGGCGAACCCGACGGTGCCGTCGCTGGCCTCGATTTCCACTACGAGCGTGCCGAGTACGTTGATCCCGAAACTGCGGCGACTCTGGCGGTACTCGGGGTATTTGCTCATGGGGGTGCTGATGTGATCGTCGATCCAGTGGCCGTCTGCCTGGTCGTGGTAGTCCGCGCCGCCGCCGCGCAGCACAAAGGCGCGCACGTGCTTGATTGTGATGTTGCCCATGGTGTGACTCCTTGATTAAACAGTGGCCGGCGTGTTCGTCGCTTTATGGCCTGGGGAATGGATACCGAGTACCAGCAAGGCTGCGACTACGGTGGTGGCGGACAGCAGGTAAAGGCCGGCCGCAGGGGAGTGAAAGGCGGTTTCTGCCCAGTTCTTCAGCACCGGGGCGATAAAACCGCCGAGGGCGCCGAAGGAGTTGATCAGGGCGATGCTGGCGGCCGCTGCGCTGCCGGCCAGGTAGCTGGACGGGAAGGTCCAGAACACCGGTTGCACGGCGATAAAGCCCGAGGCGGCAAAGCACAGGGCGAGCATGCCCAGCAGCGGGTTGGCAAAGGTCACCGAGCAGGCGATCCCGGCGGCGGCCATCAACAGGGTCAGGGACGCGGCTTTGCGGCGTTCACCGGTGCGGTCGGAGTAGCCGGGAATCCACCACGCGGCGAACAGCGCGCAGACCCAGGGAATCGCCGAGACCAGGCCCACCATCAAGCCGACCCTGGTCCCCAGCAGCCCACCGACCTGGGTTGGCAAGTAGAACACCACGCCGTAAACGCTGGCCTGGATCAGTAGGTACACCAGGCACAGGTACAGCACGCTGGGCTGGCACAGCACAGTGAGCAGGCTACGGCCGTGAGAGGTTTTGTGCTGGTCTTCGCGGTCGAGCAGGTCCTGGATCTGGCGGCGCTCTGCAACGCTCAGCCATTTGGCATCGGCGGGGCGGTTGTCCAGGTACCAGTAGGCCCAGATGCCAACCGCGGTGGCCATCAGGCCTTCCACCGCGAACAGCCATTGCCAGCCGTGCAGCCCAGAGAACCCGTCCAGCTCCAACAACAGGCCCGAGAGCGGGCTGCCGAAGATGAAGGCCAGGGGCGCGCCAAAGTAAAAGAAACCCATGACCTTGCCGCGTACGGCAGAGGGGAACCAGTAGGTGAGGTAGAGAATCACCCCGGGGAAAAATCCGGCTTCGGCCACGCCCAGCAGGAAGCGCAACAGGTAGAAGCTGGTTTCGTTATGGGCAAACATCATGGCGGCGGACACCAGGCCCCAACTGACCATGATCCGGCACATCCACAGGCGGGCACCGACGCGATGCATGATCAGGTTGCTCGGCACTTCCAGCAGCGCATAGCCGACAAAAAACACCCCGGCGCCAAAGGCGAAGGCGGCATCACTGAGGCCGGTGTCGGCCTGGAAGGCTTGCTTGGCGAACCCGACGTTGGCGCGGTCGAGGAAGGCCATGATGTACATCAACAGCAGAAAGGGCAGCAGCCGCCAGGAAATCTTGGCGAGCAAGGACGCAGGCAGGGTCTTCATTGTTCAGTCCAGTTGTTTTGTTCTTATGGGAAGGACTGTACGGCGCTCCATCTATACGCTACAAATCGAATCTCGCTTACAACTGATAACCTCAGGGTATCGATAACAAGGAAAAAAATGAGTAGTCCCGCAATCTCCCGCAGCCTGTTCAACCGACTGCGCTACAAGCATCTGCATATGCTGGTGGCCTTGAGTTCCAGCCAGAACCTGCACCGTGCGTCCCAAAGCCTGAACATGTCGCAGCCGGCGGCGACGCGCATGTTGCGCGAGATCGAGGATATGTTTGCCTGTGACCTGTTCGAGCGCCTGCCCCGGGGCATGCGCCCGACGGCACTGGGCAAGGAATTGATCCGCTTTGCCGAGTCGGCGCTGAGTGGCCTCGACCGCTGCGCCGAGGAACTGATGATGCGCCAGCAGGGCGGCTACGGGTATTTGTCGATCGGCACCATCATGGGCGCGGCGCCGGACCTTGTGATGGACTCCATTGCGCAGATCAAAACCCTCAACCCGCAGATGCGCATTCGCATCATGGGCGATACCAGCGACCAGGTGATCCAGTTGCTGGAGCAAGGCCGCATCGACCTGGCCATCGCCCGGCGCAACGCCGCCACCGACAGTGAGCATTACACCTTTGAGCCCCTGGGCAACGAACGCATGCTGGTGGTGGTGCACGCCGGCCACCCCCTGGCCCAGCGCGAGCATCTGCCGCTGGCGGAACTGGTCAGTGACTGGCCGTGGATCCTGCAACCGCAAACCAGCCCGGCGCGCATTGGTTTTGATGAAGCATTGCAACACCTGGCCTTGCCGCAGCCGGCGGACATTATCGAGTGCAGTTCGGTGTATTCCATGCAGCAACTGATTCAACTCACCGACGCGATCATGGTGCTCTCGGAAAGCGCCCTGCGGGATTACTTGAAAATGGGCCTCGTGGTGGCCTTGCCGGTGGTGCTGGAGGTGCAACTGGCACCGTTCGGGATGCTGCTGCGCAAGGGCGACCCGGTGAGCCGCGAGTTGGGGTTGTTTATCGACATGCTCAGGCAAAAGGCCGCAATGCTTTAAACATCGTGTGCAAAAGAACGTGGTATGCCGGCGGGTTATTAAATAGAATTAATCTCATTTGAGACTGACTCGCGCCGCGCAGGTTACTTGCCATGAATGATGCTGTAGTGCCGACGCACCTCGCTGAACCCAGCCTTCACACGTTGTATCGCGACCACCGCAGCTGGCTCGAAAGCTGGCTGCGGCGCCGCTTGGGCAACGCCTGGGATGCGGCCGACCTGAGCCAGGACACGTTCCTGCGGGTGCTGGCCAGCGCGCAGCCGATTGCGCAATTGCAGGAGCCCCGGGCCTATCTGGTGACGGTGGGCAAGCGCTTGCTGGTGAATTTTCACCAGCGGCGCAGTCTGGAACAGGCGTATCTCAATGCGTTGATGCAGTTGCCGGAGGCTTGCGTGCCGTCGCCGGAGCAACGCTGGTTGCTGCTGGAAACCCTACAAGCCCTGGATGAATTGCTCGACGGTTTGCCGGCGGTGGTGCGCCGCGCGTTTCTCTGGAGCCAGCTGGAAGGACTCGGCTATCGGGAGATTGCCGAGCGGCTCAAGGTGTCCGAGCGTACGGTCAAGCGCTACATGGCCCAGGCTTACGAGCATTGCCTGCTGGTGGAACTGTGAGCCGTGCTGCGCCGGATCTCGCCCGGGCGGCGGCGCAGTGGCTGGCGTTGCTGGAATCCGGCAGCGCCACCGAACGTGATCACGCCCGCCTGCAGCAGTGGCGTGACAGCCATCCCCAGCATGAGCAGATCTGGCAAAAAGCCCAATCGCTGCGCCAACGGTTTACCGACTTGCCGCCAGCGTTGGCCATGGCCAGCCTTGATCGTCCGCAACCGGGACGGCGTGCAGTACTCAAGCGTGCCTTGGGCGTCGCCGCGTTGTTGCCAACCGCATGGTTGCTCAGCCGGCAATTGCCTATCGACGTGTGGCGCGCCGACCTGCACACCGCTACTGGCGAACGCAAGCGAGTGCCGCTGTTGGATGGCAGCAGCCTGCAACTGAATACCGCGAGCGCGGTGGATGTGGATACGGCCCGGCGCCGTGTGACGCTGGTGGAAGGGGAGATGGCGTTGACGGTGCCGGGGGCTGGTGCGCTGACGGTGCAGACGCGTTATGGCCAGGTGATCGTCAGCCAGGCTGAAGTGTGTGTGCGGCAGTTGTCTTCCGGGTGTTTGGTGTCGGTGTTGAAGGGCGCGGTGCAGGTGCAGGACCTGCGTGGGCAAGTGGCGACATTGCAGGGGGGGCAGCAGGCACGGTTGCAGGCGTCGGGGATGGGCGCTGCGGTGGGGTTTGATGCGTTGCAATTGAGTTGGCGCGACGGTGTGCTGACTGCGCAGAACCAGCTGTTGGGTGATTTTTTGCGGGAGCTGGAGCGGTATCGGCCGGGTGTGCTGCGCTGGGACCCGAGCCTTGAAGCGCTGCGGGTCACTGGGAGTTTTCAGTTGGCCGATACCGATCGAATTCTTGCGTTGCTGGCGTCGACGATGCCGCTGCAAGTGCAGTCCCGTACGCAGTATTGGGTGACGTTGACGCCGCGTAAATCGGCTGCTTGATGCGATCCTTGTGGGAGCGAGCTTGCTCGCGAAGAACCTGAGAGCGCCGCGTTGAATCAGGATGCCCGCGTCATCGTTAACGACCTTCGCGAGCAAGCCTGCTCCCACATTTGAACCGTGCCCGCTTCAGCTTTTGATTTTGGGCGGACTCAACACGTGCCTTTCAGATCACATGCGCCCGTTGCAGCTCTGTCAACGCCAGTGCCTTGAGCCGCGCCAACAGCGGATCCCGCCGATCCCGCGGATGCACCAGCTCCACCGCCAGCTCCTGGCGAATACTGCTCGGCCGGTTATCCATCACCAACACCCGGTCACTCAGGTACAGCGCCTCGTCCACATCGTGAGTCACCAGCAGCAGGGCGATCCCGTGGTGCTCGGCCAATTGCAGCAGCAGGTCCTGCAGCTTCATGCGGGTAAACGCATCCACCGCGCTGAACGGTTCGTCCAGCAACAGCACCTGCGGTCGTGAATACAGCCCGCGAGCAATCGCCACCCGTTGCGCCATCCCGCCAGACAACGCCTTGGGCAACGCCTGGCCAAAACCCGTAAGCCCCACCTCATCGATCAACTGCGCGACCCAGGCCTTGTCATAGCCAACGTCATCGCTGAAACCAATGTTTTGCTCCACCGTCAGCCACGGCATCAGGCGTGGCTCCTGAAATACAAACGCGACCTCACCACCGCCTTGCAGCAGTTCCCCCTGATAGTCCTTTTCCAGCCCGGCGACGATCCGCAGCAAGGTGCTTTTGCCGCAGCCACTGGGGCCCAGCAAACTGACGGCTTCCCGCGGCTGCAAGGCCAAATGGACGTTGGTCAGCACCGTCGTCGCGCCGAAGTTTTTCCGCTCGACGCGAATGTCCAGTAGCGCTTCACTCATGCTCAATTCTCCGGGCCTTGGCCGTTGAAGGTATCGCGCCAGGCCAGGCAGCGTTTTTCCAGGGCCGCCAACAGGCCGTCGCTGATCTTGCCCAGCAGCGCCAGCACGATGATCGCCGCCAGCACAATGTCGGGCCGTGAGGTTTCCCGGCCATCGCTGAGCAGGTAACCCAGGCCCTTGGTCGCGGCGATCAACTCGGCCGCCACCAGGAACATCCACGCCAGGCTCAGGCCGCTGCGCAAGCCGGTGAACAGGCCGGGCAGGGCGGCAGGCAACAGGATGCGACGCACCAGGCGCGTGCGGCTGAAGCCATACATCTGCCCGACTTCCACCAGCTTGCGGTCGATGTCGCGAATGGCCGCGACGCCATTGAGGTACACCGGGAAGAACGCGCCGATGGCAATCAGCACGATCTTCGAGGTCTCATCAATGCCCAGCCACAGCAGCAACAGCGGCACCCAGGCCAGGCTCGGGATAGAGCGCAGGCCGGCGAAGGTTGGTTCCAGGTACGCCTCGGCCTCGCGGCTCAAGCCGACCCAGGCGGCAAACACCAGGGCCAGGCCGGCGCCGATGGTGAACCCCAGCAGCACCCGCAACAGGCTGGCGCTGATGTGTTTCCACAGCGCGCCTTCGGCGAGGTCGGTGAGGGTCACGGCGATCTCGCTGGGCGCCGGCATCTGGTAGGACGGCAGCCAGCCGATGCGCACCACCACTTCAAGGATCACCAGGATCAACACCGGCAACGCCAGGCCCTTGAGCCGCCGCGGCCAGGCGCTGCGCTGCACGGTGAGCGTTGGCGCGAGTGCGACGGGCAGGGTTTCGCTTTTGCTGCGCATGACGCTCCCCTTATGGACGAGGCAAAGCCTGGCCAAAGCTTGGGTCGATCAACTGGTCGATCACCTGATCCACATTCACCCCACGGCGCACCAGTTCTTCCGAGACCAGGATCGGCGCGGCCGCCTTGGACGACACCACGTCCTGGGCAGTGAGCAATGGGCTGCTCAAGTCGGTACGCGACAATTGCAGCTTGGCCACGTCCAGCGGCAGGCCGGATTCGTCGGCCAGCAGCTTGGCGAATTCGTCGGGGTGTTTCACCGCCCAGTTGCGGGCTTTTTCATAGGCACCGAGCACCTTGGCGATGGTCTGTGGATGCTCCTTGGCGTATTTGTCGGTCACGCTGACCACGCCGTAGCTGTTGAAGTCCTTGTTGCGGTACAGCAGGCGCGAACCCGCCTGGATTTCGCTGGCGGCCATGTGCGGGTCGAGACCGGCCCAGGCGTCCACATCACCTTTCTCCAGGGCGGTACGGCCGTCCGGGTGTTGCAGGTGCACCAGCTCCACGTCGTCCTTGCTCAGGCCGGCTTTCTGCAGGCTGCGCAGGGTGAACAGGTACGGGTCGGTGCCTTTGGTGGCGGCGATTTTCTTGCCCTTGAGGTCGCTGACGCTGTTGAACGTCGAGTCCTTGCGCACCACCAGTGCAGTCCACTCGGCGCGGCTGTACACATACACCGACTTGATCGGGCTGCCATTGGCCCGGCTGAGCACCGCCGACAGGCTGGCGGACGAGGCGAAGTCGACGCCGCCGCTGTTGAGGTATTCCAGGGAACGGTTGCTGCCCTGGCTCAACACCCAGCCGACCTTGGTTTGCGGCAGCGCTTCTTCAAGCCAGCCGAAGTGCTTGAGCACCAGGCTCACCGGGGAGTAGTAGGCGTAGTCCAGGTTGACTTGCGCAGGGTCGGTTTCCGCTGCATGGGCCAGGGGTTGCAGGCTGAAGGCGAGGGCGCAGGCGCCCAACAGGGTATTGAAGAAGGGTTTCATGGAACAGCTCCGGACAAGGCGGGAAAAGAGAAGGCTTTTCTTATATTCAGAAAATTCATATGGCATGTTCCATCATGCGTTATAGGAATATGCAGTCTCTGTGCCAGCGTCTTTGCAGGGCAGGGCAGCACCCTGGCGTAGCAACTGTCGAGCCCAAGCGAGGCTGCGTTCGCGGTGTTTCAGACAGA
>NZ_JBSVWQ010000154.1:0-13619 GCF_054071215.1 Pseudomonas sp. SDO5522_S412
GATTTATTGGCTGACCCACCGCATTCGCGAGCAAGCCCGCTCCCACATTTGACCGAGTTTGGGCTTGGAAAGTGTACTCGGCTCAGTGACTCAGTTCCCGCTTCAACACCTCATGGTCAATCGACTTCTGCCACCCGCATATCGCCAGGCACGCCACGCAATTGCCCAGCACATTGGTCAACGACCGACACTTCATCAGCCGCTCCACTCCCAACAACAAACCCACCCCTTCCAGTGGCACCAGTTGCAGGATGTTCAAGGTAGCAATCAGGGTAAACAGCGCCGAGCCCGCCACACTGGTAGACCCCAGCGAGGTAAACAGGCAGATCACCAGTACCGCCAGCAACTCGGGCACGGCAATCTCCACCCCGGCCAGATGCGCCAGGAACATAATGGCAGTAGTCAGATAAAGATTGGTACCGGCCAAGTTGAACGTATACCCGGTGGTCAACACCAGGCGCACTAATTGGCGATCACAGCCCAGCGCCTCAAGTTTGCTGACGCAACCTGGAAGTGCGGCCACTGAAGAGCCGGTGAACGTCACCAACAACAACTCTTCTTTCAAGTAAGCAATTAGCCGGCTCAATTTAACGCCGAGCAGGCGGGTAATCGTGGCGAACACTAGAATGACGAACACCGCGCAAACCAGGTAAATAACAACAATGAACTTCAAGAGCGGCAGCACCGAACTTAAACCGTACTTTCCCACCACAAATGCCATCGCCCCAAACGCCGCCAGCGGTGCGAACTTCAGGATAAACCGCAGCAACCAGAACAACCCGGCGACCGCCGCTTCCAGCCAACCGAGGCAGCGGTTTGCGACCTGGCCGCCACGCCCCAGCAGCAGGCCGCACAGCACCGCCACCAGCATCACCTGGAGCACCAGGCTTTGGGTGAAAACCTTGTAAAGACTGGACGAAATCGAGGTCATCGACAGCTCGTGCAACAGCGTTTCGGGCGCGGCAGGCGGTGTCAGATGATCAAAATCCAGGTTGGCCACTGCCGTATGATCCAGGCTGAACAACCACCCCGTCGACATTCCCAACACCAATGCAGCAAGGGACATCAGCTGGAAATACACCACGATCCGCCCCACTACATGCCGATGGTGGGGCTCGCGCTTGATACCTGCGACACCGGTCGACACCAGCACAAACAACAGAAATGGCATCAGTAACCCGACCACTTTTATAAAGGCGTCACTGAGCAGCTTCATCTCGATTGCCACGCCCGGATAAAACAGCCCTACAACCATGCCGAGTGCAATGGCAATCAAAATAGGCAAGGTGGCGTTATTCGAAAATCGGGTCGACATCAATGCTCCATGGTCTTTTTATTTATTGTTATTGTCGGATCAGGCCAGTTTCGGCATATTGGTCGCCAAGGCGCATTCAGGCCACAAATAATAAAGTCTTGTCACGGGATATACCACCATGGAACTTCGCCATTTACGTTATTTCATCATGGTGGCCGAAGAGCGACATTTCACCCGCGCCGCCGCTCGCCTGAACATGCAGCAGCCGCCCCTCAGCCAACAGATACGTGCCCTCGAACAAGAGCTGGGATTCGACCTGTTCAAGCGCCACCCCAAGGGCGTCGACCTGACTGCCGGCGGGCTGGTGTTTCTCGATGAAGCGCGAGTGATCCTCGCCCGCGTCGAGCAAGGTTCCCTCAAGGCGGCTCGCGCTGCCCAGGGTATCGAAGGCACGTTGGTCATTGCCTTCACCAGTTCCGCCGCCGCCCACCCGCTGATCCCGCGAATCATCCGCGCCTACCGCGAGCAATACCCGGGCGTGGAGCTCTCGATCAACGAAGGCAGCGCCCGGGAAGTCACCGAAGACACCATCGAAAAACGCATCGACATCGGCATCCTCCGCGCACCGGTGGGCGACCACCAGAGCCTTACGTTCCACCGATTGCTCAACGAAGAAATGCTGTTGACCCTGCCCGTCGGGCATGCGCTGCTCAAGGGCGCCGAGCCAAAAATCACCATGGCCGACCTCAAGGACGAACGCTTCATCCTGGTCCGCCGCCCCGGCGCGCCGGGGATGTACGCCAACCTGATCAAGGCCTGCCAGAACGCCGGCTTCGAGCCGAAGATTGCCTTTGAAGTGGAGCGCATGCTGACCAACGTCAGCCTGGTGGCCGCCGGTGAAGGCATCTCGGTGGTGCCGGCGTCGATGCGCGACGTGCATCGCGAAAGCGTGGTGTACTGCCAGATCAGCGATGCACGACCCAGGTTGCTGGCACCGATCACCCTGGTGCGGCGCGCGTTCAATCCGTCGGCGCCGTTGCAGAATTTCATTGGGCTGGCGCGGGAGTTGGCGGGGGTTTATCGCAAGGGTTGAAGGCCGATGGAACGTCAATCGACCACAAATAACTTTGCGCCAATGGCAGTGGAGGAACGATGCCCCTCCATGTCATTGCCCACCTGATAACTCATCCCTGCAGTCAGCGTGAACTGCCGGCCATCCTCCAGCTCGGTGTGCAGCTCACCTTCCAGGCACAGCAGGATATGCCCGCGCCAACACCAGTGATCAGCCAGGTAACCGGCGCTGTATTCGACCATGCGCACGCGGGTTGAACCGAACTGGCAAGTGCGCCAATACGCACTGCCGGTTTCGCCGGGATGCATCACCGGCTCGAGGGTCGACCAGTCGGTGGTGCCAAAGGGGATTGCGGTCAGGTCCATGGTTTTCTCGGCATTGAATAGGTATGGATGAACCGTATCTATAAGGTGAATGCCGCGATAGAGACAGATCCGCTGCATTTGCGGGATACAGGGCGATGACTCTTGGTATCCTGCCAAGCCTCTTCGCATGGAAGCCCGTCGATGAAGATCGATCCATCCTTTGTTGTGCATGAGACCGAGCACTGGCTGCTCAATCATCACCTGTCATCCGCACTGCCGGGCTACCTGATGCTGGGTGCCAAGGCGCCGGTTGACTCACTGGCCGAGATGCCCGATGCGGCGCTCGCGGAGCTGGGTGGGTTGCTGGCCAAAACCCAGCGGGTCATGGAGGCTCAGTTGAAGCCCAAGTGGCTTTACATCAGCCGGTTCGGGCATATGCCGGGCTTCCCGCTGCACTTTCATTTCATACCGGTGTATGGATGGGTTGAAGCGCTGTTCTGGCAGGATGAGCGCTATCGGGTGTTGCAGGATTTCGGGACGCAGCAGAAGGCTACCGACGGTGCGGAGCTGACGCTTTTTATCTGGCGGGAGTTTGGTGAGAGCCCTACGCCGCCGGTGGTTCAAGGAGCTTCGGTGAGCGAGGTGATCAGGTGTTTGCGTACGGAGTTCAATACCCAGGACGACACATGACCTGTGGCGAGGGAGCTTGCTCCCGCTGGGCTGCGCAGCAGCCCCAAGAAGGTCAGCGAGTTCTTTCAGTCAGATTGCGATAGCTTTATTGGGGCCGCTTCGCGACCCAGCGGGAGCAAGCTCCCTCGCCACAGCAAGCGCCCTCACCACAGTTTTTCCGTGTCAGCGCAAACGGCGCAGGTGTTTACGCATAGGAATACAGGCCAACTGCAACCCCGATGGCGAGTGGTAGATCGCCTGCTCATCGCCCATATACCCACACCGTCGATAAAAATCCGCCGCGTTCAACGTCGCGTCCAGGATCACTTCCTCGATCCCCAATTCCTGCGCCAACGCTTCCAGATACGCCAGTATCTGCTTGCCAATCCCGCGTCCGGTAAACCCGGGCAGCACAAACAGCGCACCGATTTCGTTGTTCGCCAGATCCAGCATGCCGGTGACCACAGGTTCAGCGTTCACGCAGCCCAGGTAAAAATGCTTGTCCATCAGCGTGTCGTAACCGTCCTTGGCTGCGCCTTGCGTCCACAACATCATCTGCTCGGACGTATAGGCGCCGATGCATTGGCTGCGTATGGCCAACAGGCGAATGTCGAAGGCTGCCTGTGCATCTTCCAGCGTGGCGCGTCGTATCTCGAGCATCTGTCCCTCCATGGACGTCAGGCGTTCTCGTCACCCGGTCGGGTAAACGAATAGCGATCAATATCGGTCCTCAGCTGCCAGCCCTGGCCCTGCCAATAACGGGCAGCGCTGTCGTTGGACTTGAACACATCCAGGTGGCATTTGCGGATGCCCAATTGCGCCAGGCGGGTGAGGCAGCGCTCAACCAACGCGTTCGCAATACCCTGGCGCCGATACGCGGGCAGCACCAGCAAGTGCTGCAAATACCCGCGCCGGCCATCGTGCCCGCACATCACGCACCCAACCAGCCCCCCGTCGACCTCGGCGACGAAACTCATGCCTGGATTGCGCTCCAGGTAACGCTCAGTGGCCTCGCGGGAGTCGGCGTCGCGCAGGGAGATGCCAGGCGTTTTCTGCATCAGTTCGAGCACGGCGTCGTAGTCGGCAGTGCTCATTACGCGAATAGTGACCATGGTGTTCAAAGCCCTCTGAGTTCGCACTGATTTTGCCTGTAGTTGTGCCGGTCGCGCACGCATAAATACACGACCGGATAACCGCTTGAGTCAACGCAGCTGAAACCAGGTGGTTTTCAGCTGCGTGTACTTGTCAAAAGCGTGCAGCGACAAATCACGCCCGAACCCGGATTGCTTGCCACCACCGAACGGCACCGCCACATCCAGGGCGTCGATGGTGTTGACCGACACCGTCCCGGCATTCAGGGCACGGGCCACACGGTGCGCACGGTTGAGGTCATCACTCCAGACCGAGGCCGCCAGGCCGTAGAGGCTGTCGTTGGCCTGCTGTATCGCCTGCTCTTCCGTGTCGAAAGCGCTGACGGCAAGCACCGGGCCGAACACTTCATCACGGGACAGGGCCATGTCGCGGGTCACGTCGGCAAAAATGCTCGGCTGGATGAAGTTGGAGGAGCCATTGATGGTCAACTGTTCGCCACCGCACAACAGCCTGGCGCCCTCCCCTTGGGCCTGGCTGATGGCGTGCATGATGCGTGCGGTTTGCTGACTGTCGACGATGGCCCCGGCCGCACTGCCCGGGTCCAGCGGATCACCCGGCATCCAGGCGCGCGACTTGGCGATCAGGCGCTCGACGAATTCGTCATGGATGGAGCGTTGCACGTAGAGACGGGAGTTGGCCGAACACACTTCGCCCTGGTTGAAAAAGATGCCGAAGGCGGCCTTCTGCGCCGCAAGGTTTAGGTCCTGGCAGTCCTCAAACACCAGGTTCGGGCTCTTGCCGCCACACTCCAGCCACACCTGTTTCAGGTTGGACTGGGCGGAATACTGCATGAAGTATTTGCCCACCTGAGTGGAGCCGGTGAACACCAGGCAATCCACGTCGGGGTGCAGCCCCAGGGCCTTGCCGGCACTGTCGCCGAGGCCGGGCACTACATTCAACACACCTTCCGGGACACCGGCTTCCAGGGCAAGCTGGGCCAGGCGCAGGGCAGAAAACGGCGACTGCTCGGCAGGTTTCAAGACCACGCTGTTACCGGCCGCCAACGCCGGCGCGAGTTTCCAGGCGGCCATGTCGAGCGGGAAGTTCCACGGCACCACCGCCGCGATCACCCCCAGTGCTTCACGCGTGATGGTTGCCAACGCGTTGTGAGCGGTGGGCGCGACTTGATCGTAGAGTTTGTCGAGGGCTTCGCCGTACCAGGCAAACACATTGGCGGCGCCGGGCACGTCAACGTTGTAGGCGTCCATCACCGGCTTGCCCATGTTCAGCGAATCGAGCAGCGCCAGTTCCTCGCGGTGGGTCATCAGTAATTCGGAGAGCCTGATCAAAATTTTCTTGCGCTCCACCGGCGGCATCCGTCGCCAGGGGCCGGTCTCGAAGGCCTGGCGTGCGCTGCGCACGGCCAGGTCGACTTCTGCGTCACCGCAGGCTGCAACCCGCGACAGCAACTGCTGGGTCGCAGGATTAATGGCGTCGAAGGTCGCCCCGGATGCTGCGCTCACTGAGCGGCCACCGATCAGGGCGGTGTTGATGAACGTCTGGCGGGCAACACGCTGTTGCCAGTAGTTAAGGTCGAACACGTTGTACTCCCAATGAATGGCGATGGATAAACGAGGGGTTCACTCGGCGATCTGCAGTTCCGGCATCTTCACGCGCAGCCCCCGCGTGATGCCCAGCAGGCACAGGAGCCCAAGCCCCATCCAGCTCAGGCCGATGGTGAACGACAGGCTGGAAAGGCTGCTCCATAGCCAGATCGTGCTGAGGAACCCCAGCGCCGGCACAACCGCGTACAGCAAGTAGTTCCTGGTGCCGCGCAACTTCTGGTCGACCAGGTAGTGCTTGATCACCGCCAGGTTCACCGCCGAGAACGCAAACAGCGCACCGAAGCTGATCATGTTGGCGACGGTATCCAGCGTGATGAACAAGGCAATCAGCGAGAACAGGCTGACCAGCACGATGGCCGTGGCGGGCACGCGCTTTTTCGTCACCAGCTTGCCGAGCACGCGGGGCAGCGCGCCGTCACGCCCCATGGCGAACAGCACCCGCGACACACTGGCCTGGGAGACCATCGCCGAGGCGAAGCAACCGGCGACATAGGTTGCGGTAAAGGCGGTCACCAGCAGTTCGCCGCCCACCCGGCGCATCACATCCACCGAGGCGGCATCCGGGTCGACGAAGCTGTTCCATTGCGGGAACACCATTTGCGCGAAATACGAAACCAGCAGGAACAGCAGTCCGCCGAACAGCGACACCACCATGATCGCCAACGGGATGGTGCGGCGTGGGTTGGGGGTTTCCTCGGCCATGGTCGACACCGCATCGAAGCCAAGAAACGACAGGCACAGCACCGCGGCGCCCGCCATGAGCAGCGGCGCGCTGAAGCCTTCATGGTGGAATGGCGCCAGCAGCGACACGGGTGCGGACTGCTCGCTCAGGGTGTGCACCGACAACGCCACGAACACCACGATGAACACCAACTGGGCGACGATGAGTATCCAGTTGACCCGGGTGATGGACTCGATGCCCACCAGGTTCAGTGTGGTCACCAGGGCAATCGAGCCGAGCACCCACACGGCGGTCGGCACCCCGGGAAAATACTCGGACATGTAGATGCCGATCAGCAAATAGCTGAGCAACGGCAGGAAGATGTAGTCCAGCAACAGGGTCCACCCGGCGATGAAGCCGAAGTAGGCGCCAAACGCCTTGCGGGTGTAAGAGTAGACCGAGCCCGAATAGGGATGCGCCTGGACCATGCGCCCATAGCTGTAGGCCGTCAGCAGCATGGCGGCGAGGGTCAGCATGTAGGCGGTCGGCAAGTGGCCCTTGGTCATTTGGGTCACCAGCCCGTAGGTGGTAAACACCGCCAGCGGCACCATGTACGCCAGGCCGAACAGCACCAGCCCGATAAGACCCAACGGCTGACGGAACCGGCGGGACGAGGCGGCTTTGGGTGAGGATTGATGAGCGGGTGTATCGGTCACGTTTGTTATTGTATTCATGGGTGACTCCTGGAAATGGGGATGCAGGGCGTCGCGGCATTCGATGGCATCGATGCCGTTCAGCGTTGCCTGATGGAGGTTGCGCACCACCCCTCGCCTGGGGTGGCGCGCTGGTCACTTCAGCGTTTTCCCGCGATCCGTGCGGTGCGATCCACGGCGATGCGGGTCTTTTCAACCAGCTCGTCCAGCTCAGTGCGCGTGGCCACCAGTGCCGGCGCCATGATCATGCGGCCCAGCGTCGAGCGAATGATTACGCCCTCTTCGAAACCAAACGTGCGGCACTGCCAGGCCAGGTCGTTTTCGTTCTCGAAGCGCTTGCGGGTGCTCTTGTCTTCGGCGAACTGCAAGGCCGCAAGCAGGCCCGTGCCCTGGATCTCGCCGATCATCGGGTGATTGCCAAACACTTCATGGAGGATTTTTTGCAGGTACGGTCCGGTGTCGTTCTTCACCTGGCGCACGATGCCTTCGTCCCGCAGCGCCTTGAGGTTGGCCAGCGCCACCGCCGCCGCCACCGGGTGCCCGGAATAGGTCAGCCCGTGGGCAAACACGCCGCCGCGCTCCACCAGCGCATCGGCCACGCGCTTGCTCAGCACCAGGCCACCCATCGGCAGGTAACCGGAGGTCAGGCCCTTGGCGATGGACAGGGTGTCGGGCTCGAAACCGAAGTGTTGATGGGCGAACCATTCGCCGGTACGGCCAAAGCCACCAATCACCTCATCGGCACACAGCAGCACATCGTATTGCCGGCAAATGCGCTGGATCTCGGGCCAGTAGCTTTCCGGCGGGAAGATCATGCCGCCCGCGCCCTGGAACGGCTCGGCGATAAACCCGGCGACGTTTTCAGCGCCCAGCTCGAGGATTTTCTCTTCCAGCTGCAAGGCGCAGCGGCGGCCGAACTCGGCAGGCGTCAGCTCGCCGCCATGGGCGTACCAGTAGGGTTCGTCAATGTGTGCCACGTCGGGAATCAGGCCGCCCATCTCGTGCATGAACTTCATGCCGCCCAGGGCAGACGCCGCCAGCGTGGAGCCGTGATAACCATTCCAGCGCCCGATCATGATTTTTTTCTGCGGCTGGCCGACCACTTGCCAGTAACGGCGCACGGTACGAATCAGTACTTCGTTGGCCTCGGAGCCGGAGTTGGTGTAGATCACGTGGCTGTAGTGGCCTGGCAACAGGCTGAAGAGCAACTCCGACAACTCGATCACCGCCGGGTGGGTGGTGTGGAAGAACATGTTGTAGTACGCCAACTGGTCCATCTGGGCGGCGGCGGCAGCGGTCAAGTCCCTGCGACCGTAACCCAGCTGGGTGCACCACAGGCCCGACATGCCGTCCAGGTAACGCTTGCCTTCGCTGTCCCACAGGTAAAGGCCCTCACCGCGCACCATCACCCGCGGGCCTTCGGCATTCAGCGCTTTTTGATCGACAAAGGCATGGATGTGGTGGGCCGCATCCGACTTCTGGTAGTCCTCGGTCAGGCGGTTCAGTTGGGCGGGTACGTTCATGGTATTTCTCTCTTATTAGTAATGACGCAAGGGCGAGCAACGCCGCTCAGCGGTGCTTGCTCATGTAGCTTTCAAGGGGGTCTTTGCTCAGGACGCCCTGGGCTTCGGCCAGCGAATCGATAAACAGGGCAAACAGTTCCGATTGCGCGCCGATATCGAGCTTGGTGTAGATGTGTTTGCGGTGGGACTTGATGGTGTCTTCCGAGACGTCGAGGCGTTCGGCCAGCGAACGGGTGGAATGCCCGCGCAGGATCAGTTGGGCGATCCGGCATTCCCGCTCGGTCAATATCGACGAGCCGAAGTTGTTCAGCGCCGAGTGAATGCGCTGCTCCAGCAGGTTTTCGAATCGTGCCCCCTGGGCATCCAGGCCAACGAAATGCTTGCCCAGCACCGCCAGCACCCACGGCGCGATGCGTTTGAATTGCCCGGTGGTGGTGGCGTCGAGCTTTTGCGTAAAGGCCAGCGACACCGCCAGGCTCGAGCCGTTGCTCGACTGCAGGATGTAGTTCAGCTCATCCTCCAGATGGGAGTGGCGGTAAAACGACTGGAAGTATTCGCTGAGCTCGAAGTGATCGGGGGCGACCTCGGCCAGCTCGTAACACCCGGAGCTGACGCCCTCCACACAGGCCCCGTAAAACGGGTCGAGCAGATAAAACCCCGACAGGTACTGGCGCACATTGCCTTGTGGCAACCATGGCCCGTCCAGCTCGAACAGCGCACTGGGCATGCCGCCGCGCGGGTAGAAATACAGCGTGGTGGCCTGGATCGGCTGGAGATAACCGAGAGCCTCGAACAAGGTCGCGGCGAACCCCGATTGCCCGATGCTATCGGTCACCCGGGCCATCTGTTCGAACCATTGCGCAGAAGAAAGCCGGTCGTTTTCCACTTCAAACACTCGCTGAAAGAACTGCAAGGATGGTTGCACACCCGCTCCATCCTCGAAATCACCCGATAGGGTGAGCCTGCATCCGATATTTATGCTCACTTCCCAGCTTAATAATATTTTATTAAAAACCGCCCTCCCCCTAGCCTTGAAGCCATGCCCAAGCTGAATCCAACTGCATTACGCAAGGACAGACACATGACTCAAGCAATAACAAAAACAGACACGCTGGTGGTGGGAGCCGGTCAGGCTGGCGTCGCCATGAGCGAGCACCTGAGCAAGCAAGGCGTGCCGCACCTGGTGCTGGAGCGCAGCCGTATCGCCGAGCGCTGGCGCACCGGCCGCTGGGACTCGCTGGTCGCCAACGGCCCGGCCTGGCATGACCGTTTTCCGGGCCTGGCTTTCGATAACGTCGCCCCCGATGGCTTTGCGCCGAAAGAGCGTGTGGCGGACTACTTCGAAGCCTATGCACGCAAGTTCAATGCACCGATTCGCACCGGCGTCGACGTGACCTCGGTGGTGCGCAATGTAGGTCGCCCAGGCTTCACCATCCACACCAGCGAAGGCGTGATCGAAGCCAACCGCGTGGTGGCGGCCACCGGGCCGTTCCAGAAGCCGGTGATTCCGGCGATTGCCCCTCAAGACAGCGCGCTGCACCAGATCCACTCCGCCGACTACCGCAACCCCGCGCAACTGCCGGCCGGCGCGGTGCTGGTGGTGGGTGCGGGTTCCTCCGGGGTGCAGATCGCCGACGAACTGCAACGCTCCGGGCGCCAGGTGTACCTGTCGGTGGGTGCTCACGACCGCCCACCGCGGGCCTATCGCAACCGCGACTTCTGCTGGTGGCTGGGCGTGTTGGGTGAGTGGGACCAGGCCGCGATGAAACCCGGCCGCGAGCACGTGACCATTGCGGTGAGCGGCGCCCACGGCGGCAAGACCATCGACTTCCGCGAGCTGGCCCAGCAAGGCATGACCCTGGTCGGCCTGACCCAATCCTTCAACGGCAGCGTTGCGAGCTTCCAGCCCAACCTGGTGGAAAACCTGGCCCGCGGCGATGAGAACTACCTGGCCCTGCTGGATGCGGCGGATGCCTATATCGAGCGCAACGGCCTCGACCTGCCGCCAGAGCCCGAAGCGCGTCGTGCGTTTCCCGATGCCGAGTGCATCAAGCACCCGATCCTGGAACTGGACCTGGCCAAGGCCGGTATCACTTCAATCATCTGGGCCACCGGCTTTGCCGTGGATTACAGCTGGCTGAAGGTCGATGCATTTGACGCCGCCGGCAAGCCGCAGCACCAGCGCGGCGTGGCCAGCGAGTCGGGCATCTACTTCCTCGGTTTGCCATGGCAGTCGCGCCGGGGCTCGTCGTTTATCTGGGGGGTGTGGCATGACGCCAAGTACGTGGCTGACCATATCGCCATCCAGCGCCAATACCTTGAGTACCGCGAACCCACACCGGTTGTTCACACCTCACCTGTCAGCGCCTGATCACTTTTTTCTGGAGTTTTTTTGATGCCTACTCACACTCGCATCCGCATGTTCAACACCAAGGAAACCTACCCTAACCAGAGCCTGGACAATGACCTGTGCCAGGCCGTACGCGCCGGCAACACGGTGTATGTACGGGGCCAGGTGGGCACCGATTTCGACGGCAACCTGATCGGCCTTGGCGACCCGCGCGCGCAAGCCGAACAGGCAATGAAAAACGTCAAGCAACTGCTGGAGGAAGCCGGCAGCGACCTGAGCCACATCGTCAAGACCACCACCTACCTGATCGACCCGCGCTACCGCGAGCCGGTGTACCAGGAAGTCGGCAAGTGGCTAAAAGGCGTGTTCCCGATCTCCACCGGGTTGGTGGTTTCGGCCCTGGGCCAGCCACAGTGGCTGATGGAAATCGACGTGATTGCAGTCATCCCCGAGTAATCCAAGGAGGCACGACATGACCTTTTCAATCGTCGCCCGCTGCGCGGAAACCGGCCAGATGGGCATTGCCATCAGCTCATCGAGCATCGCCGTAGGCGCCCGCTGCCCATGGCTGCGGCCCGGCGTGGGTGCGGTCTCGACCCAGAACATCACCCTGCCCGCCCTCGGCCCGGACGTACTCGATCTATTGGAGCAAGGCCTTGCCCCTGCCGATGCCGTAGACAAGGCCCTGACCCGCAACGGCTACAGCCAATACCGGCAACTGACGGCGATTGATCACCTCGGGCGCACGGTGCATTTCAGCGGCAACGAAACCCTTGGCACCCACAATGCGGTGTCGGGCGAACAGTGCGTGGCCGCCGGCAATATGCTCGCCGACCGCGCGGTGATCGAGGCGATGGTCAAGGCCTTCGAGCAAGGCGAAGGCCAACTGGCAGACCGCCTGCTGGCCGCGATGCATGCAGCCATTGCCGCCGGGGGCGAAGCCGGGCCGGTGCATTCCGCCGCGCTGGTGGTGGTGGGCGAGCTGACCTGGCCGATCATCAACCTGCGGGTGGATTGGGCCGACGAGCAGCCGATCGCCGAGCTGCAAAAGCTCTGGGACGCCTACCGTCCACAGGTGCAGGACTACATCGACCGCGCCCTCGCCCCGGACCGCTCCCCTGGCTACGGCGTGGCCGGAGACGACCGATGAGCACCAGCCGGGAACTGCTGCAGGCGCTGGTGGGGTTTGATACCACCAGCCGCGAATCCAACCTGAAGCTGATCGAGTTCGTGCGCGATTACCTGGCAGGGTTCGGCGTGCCTTGCGAGTTGATCTACAACGATGAGCGCAGCAAGGCCAATCTGTTCGCCACCCTCGGCCCGGCGAATGTGCCCGGGATTGTGCTGTCGGGGCACACCGATGTGGTGCCGGTGGATGGCCAGCCGTGGACGTTGCCGCCGTTTGAGTTGACCGAACGCGACGGCAAGCTGTTTGGCCGGGGCACGGCGGACATGAAGGGCTACATCGCCTGTGTACTGGCGCTGGTGCCGGCCTTGGCAAGCGCAGACTTGCGCATGCCGGTGCACATCGCCCTGTCCTACGACGAGGAAGTCGGCTGCCTTGGGGTGCGTTCGTTGCTCAAGGTGCTGGAACAATGGCCGGTGAAACCGCTGCTGTGCATTATCGGCGAGCCCACCGAGTTGAAGCCGGTGCTGGGCCATAAAGGCAAGCTCGCCATGCGCTGTGAAGTGCATGGCGAGGCCTGCCATTCGGCGTATGCGCCCCAGGGCGTGAATGCGATCGAGTATGCGGCCGAGTTGATTGGTGAGCTGGGGCGAATCGGCCAGCGCCTCAAGGTGCATCAGGACGAGCGCTTTGACCCGCCGTTCAGCACCGTGCAAACCGGGGTGATTTCCGGAGGCAAGGCGTTGAATATCGTGCCTGCCGATTGCCGTTTTGACTTTGAAGTGCGCGCCCTGCCCTCGATGGACCCGGGTGAAGTGGCCGAGGAGCTACAAGCCTATGCGATGCAGCAGGTGCTGCCGCGGATGCAGGCGGTGAGCCGGCAGAGTGCGATTCGCTTCAGTGAGTTGTCGGCGTACCCGGGGCTGGCCACCGACCAGCGCAGCCAGGCGGCGGAGCTGATTGCGGCGTTTTGCGGCTCGCGGGAATTTGGCACCGTGGCGTTCGGGACCGAGGGTGGGTTGTTTGATGCGGCGGGCATTCCGACGGTGGTGTGCGGGCCTGGGAGCATGGACCAGGGGCATAAGCCGGATGAGTTTGTGAGTGTTGCGCAACTGAAGGCTTGCGATGCCATGTTGTTGCGCATGCTCGACTCGATTCGCGCCTGAAACGCGGGCCAAATGTGGGAGCGGGCTTGCTCGCGAATGCGGTGTGACAGTCACCCGATGTA
>NZ_JBSVWQ010000155.1:0-13532 GCF_054071215.1 Pseudomonas sp. SDO5522_S412
TCAGTCAGCACATGCATCACTGAAAGACCGCCTTCGCGAGCAAGCCCGCTCCCACAAGGGATCACCGCAGCCCGAACTACCGGGCTAGCAGCACTTGGGCCCACCCTTGCCGCCGTAACGGGCTTCCTGGCGTTCCCGGAAGAACGCCTTGTAGTCCATCATCGGTTTGTCCGGGTGTTTGGTTTGCATATGCTCGACGTAGGTGTCGTAGTCGGGCATGCCGACCATCAGGCGCGCGGCCTGACCGAGGTATTTACCGAGGCGACTGATGTCATTGAACATGATTGCAATCCTCTATCAAGCGTCCGGGATGGCCTGGTATGGCGCTTCTTTATCCGTACGTTCCTTTTTGCCCCAGGCAGCAATGCCGACCTTGAGCGCATAGAACAGGATGCTGAAGACCACGAACAGGAACAGCGCCGTCAGCGTTGCGTTGGTGTAGGCGTTCCAGATCACGTGTTGCATCTGGTCGATGCTCTTGGCCGGTGCGAGGATCTGGCCGCCGGCCAGGGCATCGCTGTATTTCTTGGCCAGCGACAGGAAGCCGATCGCCGGGTTGGCGTCGAATAGCTTGATGAAGCCTGCGGTCACGGTGCAGATCAGCAGCCATACGGCTGGCAGCATGGTCACCCAGATGTAGCGCTGGCGTTTCATTTTGATCAGCACAACCGTGGCGAGCATCAGCGCGATACCGGCCAGCATCTGGTTGGAGATACCGAACAGCGGCCACAAGGTGTTGATGCCGCCCAGTGGGTCGATCACGCCCTGGTACAGCAGGTAACCCCACATCGCCACGCAACCTGCGGTGGCGATCAGGTTGGCCGTCCAGGACTCGGTACGCTTGAGCGCCGGCACGAAGGAGCCGAGCAAATCCTGCAGCATGAAGCGACCGGCACGGGTACCGGCGTCGACCGCAGTCAGGATGAACAGCGCTTCGAACAGGATCGCAAAGTGGTACCAGAACGCCATGGTGTTTTCACCCGGCAGGACGCTGTGCAGGATCTGCGCGATACCCACCGCCAGGGTTGGCGCACCACCGGCACGGGCCAGGATGGTGGACTCACCAATGTCATGGGCCACCGCCTGCAACGCTTCCGGGGTAATTGCAAAACCCCAGCTGCTGACGGTTTGCGCCACAGCCACCACGTCACCGCCGACAATCGCGGCCGGGCTGTTCATGGCGAAGTACACCCCTGGCTCGATCACCGAAGCGGCAACCATCGCCATGATGGCCACGAACGACTCCATCAACATGCCGCCGTAGCCGATGTAACGGGCGTGCCCTTCACTGGCCAGCAACTTGGGCGTGGTGCCCGAGGAGATCAGTGCGTGGAAACCCGAGACCGCGCCACAGGCGATGGTGATGAACAGGAACGGGAACAGGCCGCCCTTCCACACCGGGCCGGTGCCATCGATGAACTGGGTCAGCGCCGGCATTTTCAGGTCGGGCATGGTCACCAGGATGCCAATCGCCAGGGCGATGATGGTGCCGATTTTCAGGAACGTAGACAGGTAGTCCCGTGGTGCGAGGATCAGCCACACCGGCAACACGGCAGCCACGAAGCCATAACCCACCAGCATCCAGGTGATCTGGATGCCGGTGAAGCTGAAGGCCTTGGCCCACACCGGGTCAGCGGCAATCTGCCCGCCCAGCCAGATCGAACCCAGCAGCAACAGCACGCCGACAATCGAGATTTCACCGATGCGGCCCGGGCGGATGTAGCGCATGTAGATGCCCATGAACATCGCGATCGGGATGGTTGCCATCACCGTGAAGATGCCCCACGGGCTTTCGGCCAGGGCCTTGACCACGATCAGCGCCAGCACCGCGAGGATGATGATCATGATCAGGAAGCAGCCGAACAGCGCGATGGTCCCGGGCACGCGGCCCATCTCTTCGCGGACCATGTCCCCCAGGGAACGGCCGTTGCGCCGGGTGGACAGGAACAGGACCATGAAGTCCTGCACCGCCCCCGCCAGCACCACGCCGGCGATCAGCCACAACGTGCCGGGCAGGTAGCCCATCTGCGCCGCCAGTACCGGGCCGACCAAAGGCCCTGCGCCGGCGATTGCCGCGAAGTGGTGACCAAAAAGGATGTGTTTGTTGGTCGGCACATAGTCCAGACCGTCGTTGTTCAGCACAGCGGGGGTAGCCCGCAGTGGATCGAGCTGCATCACATGGTTAGCGATGAACAGACTGTAGTAACGGTAAGCAACCAGATAAATGGCCACTGCTGCGACCACGATCCACAAGGCGTTGATCGCCTCGCCGCGGCGCAAGGCCACTACGCCCAGGGCGCACGCTCCTACGATTGCCAGCAGCAGCCAGGGTAGATGGCGTAGCAGGCTATTATTATTTTTCATTTTTATATTCCAGCCAGGGTGGACAGAAAGACAGCCATCCCGAGTTTAGCGCTACTGGCCTTAAAGGCCACCCCCCTACGTTGGTCTAGAGCCTTGCCGGGGCGAAAAAAGCAGAAAAAACCGCCCCATGATGGCGCACGGCTACAATTCCTTTATCCACAGAGGGTTTCACCATGCGCGAACAGCCTTCAGACCGACGCCGCTTCCGACGAATTGCCTTCGACGCCAGGACCGAGCTCACGCAAGACGGCCATGTCTGGTCGGTGCAATTGGTAGATTTGTCGCTCAAGGGCTTGCTGGTGCAACGGCCACAAGACTGGCACGGCCATCGCTACGAATCATTCGACGTGGACATTCATCTGGACGCCGAGACCAACGTAAAGATGCAGGTGCGGCTGACCCATGATGATCATGGGCAGCTCGGCTTTGTGTGCGAGCACATCGACCTCGACTCCATCAGCCACCTGCGGCGGATAATCGAGCTGAACCTCGGTGATCAGGCAGAGCTGGAGCGGGAATTCGCCGCCTTGCTGGAGACCTGAACATGTGGGAGCTGGCTTGCCTGCGATGGCGGTGTGTCAGTTTGCATATCAATCAGCTGATACACCGCCATCGCGGGCAAGCCCGGCTCCTACAGGGGTGATGGGTGGCTGGCGACTATTCGAACAGGGCATCCAGCGCCTGCTCCAGGCGCGTTACCCCGATCACTTGCAGCCCCGGTGGCATTTCTTTCGGCGCATTGCCCTTGGGCACGATGGCGCGCTTGAAGCCGTGCTTGGCCGCTTCCTTCAGGCGCTCCTGGCCGCTGGGCACCGGGCGCACTTCACCCGACAGGCCCACTTCGCCAAACACCAGCAAGTCATGGGGCAACGGCCGGTTGCGCAGGCTGGACATCACCGCCGCCATCAACGCCAGGTCAGACGCGGTTTCCAGCACCTTGACCCCGCCCACCACGTTGAGGAATACATCCTGGTCATGGGTGGGAATGCCGCCGTGGCGGTGCAATACCGCCAGCAACATCGCCAGCCGGTTCTGGTCCAGGCCCAGGGTGACACGACGCGGGTTGGCCAAGTGGCTGTCGTCCACCAGCGCCTGGACTTCCACCAGCATCGGTCGGGTCCCTTCCCACGTTGCCATCACCACACTGCCCGGGACTTCTTCCTGGGCGCGGGTAAGAAAAATCGCTGACGGGTTGGAGACTTCTTTCAAGCCCCGGTCAGTCATGGCGAACACACCCAACTCGTTGACCGCGCCAAAACGGTTCTTCACCGCCCGCAACAAACGCAACCGCCCGTCGGACTCACCTTCGAAATACAGCACGGTGTCGACCATGTGTTCCAGCACCCGCGGGCCGGCCAGTGCGCCTTCTTTCGTCACGTGGCCCACCAGGAAAATCGCCGTGCCGCTCTGTTTCGCATAGCGCACCAGCAGCGCGGCACTTTCCCGCACCTGGGACACGCCACCCGGTGCCGATTGCAGTTGTTCGGTGAAAATCGTCTGGATCGAGTCGATCACCATCACCTTGGGCTTTTCCAGGCGCGCGGTGGCGATGATGCTTTCGATGCAGGTTTCGGTCATCACCCGCAGTTGGTCCTGAGGCAAGCCCAGGCGGCGCGCACGCATGGCCACCTGCTGCTGGGATTCTTCGCCGGTGACATACAGCGCCGGCATGCGGCTGGCGATGCTGCACAGGGTTTGCAGCAGGATCGTGGACTTACCGATGCCCGGGTCACCGCCGATCAGTACCACCGAGCCATCCACCAGGCCGCCGCCCAGCACCCGGTCCAGTTCACCGGAAGCGGTGGAGAAACGCGGGATTTCTTCGACGCTGACTTCGGCCAGGGTCTTGATCTGGGTTTGTTGCCCGGTCCAGCCGGAACGGCCGCTGGGGGCCACGGCGCCGCCGCTCTCGATCATGGTTTCGGTCAGGGTGTTCCACGCACCGCATTCCGTGCACTGGCCGGCCCACTTGGGAAAGGTCGCGCCGCACTCCGTGCAGCCATACATGCGCTTGGCCTTTGCCATTTGAGAACCTCCAACCGAAAAACCGCGATGATAGCTCAGCGCGGCGCCGGGGTACGGATTTCACCGCTGGCCAAACGTGAAGCGCTGTTACCGATCGGGTCTTCGGCATTCAGATCGGCGCCCTTGGCTTTCAGTTCATCCAGCAGTTCCACGCGCTTGAACAGCCCGGCATACATGGCCGCCGTTTGTCCGGCGCCGTTGCGCTGGTCGGGGTTGCAGTCGGTGGCGAGCAGGCGCTGGGCGATTTTCAGCTCACCCTTGAAGATCGCGCCCATCAAGGCGGTGTTGCCGCGTTTGTCCTGCACGCAGGCATCGGCGCCGGCGGCGAGCAATCGGTCCACGTAGGCACTTTCACCGTGATAGGCGGCGAGAATCAGCGCCGTGTAGCCTTTTTCATCCTGGGTGTTCAGCGAATAGCCGGATTCGATGAAGGTGTTGAGCATTTCCACGTCGCCACGGCGGGCGGCGTCGAAGTAGTAATCCTGCAGTTGTGCCTTAAGCGCGGCCGGGTCAGCTTGTTCGGCCAATACGCTGAACGACAAACACGCAAGGACAGCGCCTATAAAGATTCGCATGGCAAATTCTCAATGATGTGCCACCTGTAGGAGCCGGCTTGCCGGCGATGGCGTACTTGTGGCAAGCCGGCTCCTACAGGGAGCGTGGGCGGTTAGTCGGTCAGCTTTTCGGCCAATGCCTTGACGCGGGCCAGGTCGCCCTTGGCAACTTTGGTCACGCCTGTGCCGTACTCCGGATCAGCCTTGTAGAGGAACGACAGGATGATGTGCTTGCTCTCGTCATCGGTGGTGGCCAGGGAGCCGCCGAAGTTGTCGATCAAGTCCTGGCGTTCTTTCTTGTTGAACGAGCGGTACAGGTCGCCGGCCTGCTTGAAGTTCTGCTCACGCTGGATCTTCGCTTGCTGGGTACTGCCCGACAGGGCCGACTGGCTGTACCGCGCGGTTTGCGGCTCTTCCCGTGGCAGCAGGCGGCTTGGCTGGTAGTTCACGCCAGTGGTGGTCTTGCCGAAGTTCATCGCGCCGTCCTGGTTACCGTTGTTGACGGTCACCCGGGGTGCGTTGATCGGCAGTTGCAGGGCGTTTGGCCCCAGGCGGTACATTTGCGTATCGGCATAGGAGAACACCCGGCCTTGCAGCAGGCGGTCTTCCGACGGCTCGATGCCCGGCACCAGGTTGGCCGGCGCCATGGCGACTTGCTCGGTTTCCTGGAAGACGTTGGCCGGGTTGCGGTTCAGCACCATCTGCCCGACTTTGCGCTCCGGCACGTCCGGCCAGATCTTGGTGGCATCCAGTGGGTCGAAATCAAACTTGGCCAGGTCTTCCGGTTTCAGCACTTGCACATACAGGTCCCACTTGGGGAAGTCGCCTTTATTGATGTGCGTGACCAAATCATTGGTCATATGGCTGTAGTCACGGCCCTGTACTTCAGCTACTTGTTTAGGGTCAAGGTTCTTGATGCCTTGCAGGCTCTTCCAGTGGAACTTGACGTAGTGCACTTCGCCCTTGGCGTTAATCAACTTGTAGGCGTGTACACCGTTACCGTCCATTTCCCGGTAACTGGCTGGAGTACCGGAGTCCGAGTACAACTCGGTCAACGTACGAGTGGACTCCGGAACATGGGAGAAGAAGTCAAAGCGACGGGAATCATCGTCCAGGTTAGTGCGCGGATCGGGTTTAAAGGCGTGAACCATGTCCGGAAACTTGATCGCATCGCGAATAAAGAATGTCGGGAAGTTATTACCGACCAGGTCCCAATTACCTTCGGCGGTGTAGAACTTGGTGGCGAAGCCGCGCGGGTCACGCAGGGTTTCCGGCGAATGGTTGCCGTGAACGACCGCAGAGAAGCGCACAAATACCGGCGTGGCTTCGCCGGCGGCAAACACCTTGGCCTTGGTCAGGTCGCTGAGGTTATCGGTGACGGTGAAAGTACCGTGAGCGCCGGTGCCACGGGCGTGCACAACGCGCTCCGGAATACGCTCGCGATCAAAGCGCTGCAACTTCTGGATCAGTTGCACGTCTTGCAACAGGACCGGGCCATTCGCACCGGCGGTTTGCGAGTTCTGATTGTCACCGACCGCCGCGCCATTATCGCGCGTGAGGTTGGCGGCGTGTACGGACAGCGAAAGAAGACTGGCGCTCACTGCAAACAGCACCTGTCGCGCAGAAATAGGCCCGCAGCTAATAGGGTTTTTCATCGAGGTATCCTCTGGTTTTTTTAGTGCACATTGAGTTGTGCTTGCCAGAGGCTAGTGAGACGCGAGTCAGAAGATAAGTAGAAAAGTCTTACCATGGCGATTGAAAAAATAGTGTGGTAACCCACTGAAATAGCGGGTATTCCGCGCGCGATTGGTGGCACTTTGCAAACTATTTGCGATTTAATGTGTCGATAAAAACGGACACTGTTAGCAGTTGTGTCGAGCAAGCCTCGCCACACTGTCTTACACTGGCTTCTACCTCCTCATCTGTAACAAGGAATAACCTATGGGCGTGTTAAGTGAGTTCAAGGCCTTCGCGGTCAAAGGTAATGTGGTCGACATGGCGGTCGGTATTATCATCGGCGCCGCCTTCGGCAAAATTGTTTCATCCTTTGTAGGCGACGTGGTGATGCCACCTATCGGCCTGTTGATCGGGGGTGTCGACTTCGGCGACCTGGCCGTAACGCTTAAAGCCGCCCAGGGCGATGCGCCTGCCGTCGTACTGGCGTACGGCAAGTTCATCCAGAGCGTGATCGACTTTGTGATCGTTGCGTTTGCGATCTTCATGGGCGTGAAGGCCATCAACCGCCTGAAGCGTGAAGAGGCCGTGGCACCTAGCCTGCCGCCGGTCCCGACCAAGGAAGAAGTGCTGCTGGGGGAGATCCGCGATCTGCTCAAGGCACAGAACAGCAAGCCCGAGTAAGCTCGGCAAAAAGTAAAGGCGCCTGCAGGGCGCCTTTGTTTTACCAGTAGTTTTCTACCGCGACCTGCCCCGGACGGCGGGTCAGGCTCAGTTGCATGTCGCGCTGTTTCAGCAACTGGCGCGTGTCGTCGATCATCTGCGGGTTGCCGCAAATCATCACTCTGGAATGCTCGGGGGTCAGCTCGATGCCTGCGGCGAGCTCCAATTCACCGTTCTCGATCAGGGTGGTAATCCGCCCATTCAGCGCGCCCGGATGTTGCTCGCGGGTGACGATAGGAATGTAGGTGAGCTTGTGGGCGTATTCTGCCAGGTACTCACGTCCGCCCAGTTCATGGATCAACGACTGGTAAGCCAGCTCCCTTGCTTCGCGGGCACTATAGACGAGGATAATCCGCTCGAATTTCTCCCACACTTCGAAGTCCTGCAGGATCGAGAGAAACGGCGCAATACCGGTCCCGGTGCCCAGCAGCCACAGATCGCGACCATCCACAAACCGGTCCAGGGTCAGAAAGCCCGTGGCCTGGCGCTCCACCAGCAAGGTATCGCCTTCCCGCAGGCGGCTCAGCTCACTGGTGAACTCACCGCCCGGCACCACGATGGAAAAGAAGTCCAGGTATTCATCAAAGGGCGAGGACACCACCGAATAAGCACGCCACACAATGCCGCCATCGGCCTTGGTCACCCCAAGACGCACGAATTGTCCGGCGCGAAAACGAAAACCAGGGTCTCGGGTAGTGCGCAGGGTAAACAGGCTGGGAGTCAGCGATTTCACGTCGAGCAGGGTCTGGCGGGTGTATTTTTCAGCACTGGCCGTCATGGGAAACTCCATTTGCAGAGGCCCCTAGTGTCCCCCAAAGCGCCGCCTGGAAACACCGATGGTTTGTGCTGGCATTGCCGCTGCCCATTGTGGAAACCGCTGGGCGGTACTAAATATTTGGCTATTAGTCGCCTTCCAACAAGCCATTAGATGAGGGAGTGCAACTAAATATTAACAAGGCGCATTTAGAGCAAGTTCTTAAAACTAATGGAAAAAAATCTTATCGAACGCCTGAAACCTGTACACCGTAGCCAGGTTGTACAAATGTTATTGGCCTAACGCCCGCTTGAACATAACTAAATTTTTATTTCGAGCTGTAGCCGTTGTCCTACACTATTTTTTCACGTTGTAACCGGGGGCCTTGGAAGTACCCCATGTAAAAACCGTTCGCATGGAGAGTTACCGATGGTCAACTGGCACAACACTCGCCTGCCCAAACTCGAAGGGGAAAGCGAAATAACCAGTATGTACGAAGCTGCCCTCAACCTTACCTACGAGCTTGGCTTCCAATACTGCGCATTCACCCTTAGTTCCCATCTACCCAACAACCAAACGAAAACTATCAACCTCAACAACTATTCCAATGAATGGAATACGCTGTACAGACAAGAGCACTACTTTGATCTCGACCCTGTGGTTGCGCATTGCAAACGCTCGGTTCTACCGATCGTATGGGACGAGAAAACCTTTTCTTCGGTACCGGACTTATGGGCCCATGCCCAGTCCAACGGACTGAATTTCGGATGGACCCAATCGGTTCATGACTTCCAGGGTGTTTTCAGCATGTTGAGCCTGGGGCGTGCCACCGGCCCAGTGGGCCCTGAAGAACTCTATGAAAAAGCCGGGCAAGTGCTCTGGATTTGCCACGCCATGCACGCGGTGGTGGCCAAAAAATACGCAGACAATCCCAGCCCGCAAGCGCCCAGCAAATTGACCCCGCGGGAAACCGAAATCCTGCAATGGTCGGCCTTGGGCAAGACCGCCTCGGACATCGCCACCATCCTGTGCCTGTCCGAACGCACGGTCGGCTTCCATATCAGCAGTGCGATGAAGAAACTGGGGGTCAGTAACAAGATTGCCGCAGTGATCACGGCAGTCAAATGCGGGTTGTTTTAAACACCGCATGTAATCCAGGGGAAAAAAACGTAACATTTGCGGCCAGTTCCGGGTGATGACGCGAGCCCCTGATGCGCCTCGCGTCGCCGCTCACCCCGATGGTTCGCTTACCCAGAGTCTCCCCCGCCATGCCCCTGCTCGACAGCCCCTTCGCCCAACTCGACCTGATCCGTCAGCCAGAACAGCACAACGACCCGCTGCAAGCGTTTGATGCAGCCGATGAGTATTTGCTCAGCTACCTGGCGGAACAACAGCTGACGACGGCGACCCGCGTACTCGTGCTCAACGACAGTTTCGGCGCGCTGGCGGCCAGCCTCGAAGGGCATGTGCAGGTCACCTCCAGTGGTGACTCGTTCCTCGGCGCCCTGGGCCTGGAGAAAAACCTGGCGCGCAACGGCAAGGCTTTCGACGCGGTAACGTTCCTGCCCGCCAGCCAGACACCTGCCGGGCCGTTCGACCGCGTACTGATCCGCGTGCCGAAAACCCTGGCCCTGCTCGAAGAACAATTGATTCGCCTGCAAGGTCAACTGGCACCCGGCGCCGAAGTGATTGCCGGGGCGATGGTCAAGCACCTGCCACGGGCTGCCGGCGAACTGCTGGAGCGCTACATCGGCCCGATGCACGCCTCACTGGCGGTAAAAAAGGCCCGACTGCTGATCGCCACCCTGGCCGATCGGCCACACGCCGTATCGCCCTACCCTACGCGCTACAGCCTGGAAACCCCGGCCATCGAACTGCTCAACCACGCCAACGTGTTCTGCCGCGAAGGCCTGGACATCGGCACCCGGGCCTTCCTGCCGCACCTGCCACAAAACCTGGGCGGCGCCCGCGTAGCCGACCTGGGTTGCGGTAATGGCGTCCTGGCGATTGCCAGCGCGCTGCAAAACCCCGAGGCGCAGTACACGCTGGTCGACGAGTCTTATATGGCGGTGCAATCGGCGGCCGAGAACTGGCGCGCGGCGCTGGGCGAACGTGACGTGCTGATTCGCCCCGGCGACGGCCTGGCCGATCAGGAGCCGCAATCACTGGATGTGGTGCTGTGCAACCCGCCATTCCACCAGCAGCAAGTGGTGGGAGACTTCCTCGCCTGGCGCATGTTCCAGCAAGCGCGGGAAGCGTTGGTGGTGGGCGGCGCCCTGTACATCGTCGGCAACCGTCACTTGGGTTATCACACCAAGTTGGCGCGGTTGTTCCGTGGCGTCGAGCAAGTGGCGACCACGCCGAAGTTCGTGGTCCTCAAGGCGCGCAAATAAAAAAGCCCTCCATGAAGGAGGGCAATAGTTACAACGGGATGTCAGTGGGTGGTCAGGCCCGCGGCATTCATGAACATGCGCATCAGGCTGGCCACTACGAACAGGGCCAGGACGCTGCCGGTCCAGATCATCGCCAGCCAGCCCAGGCGCTGCCAGAGCGGCTTTTTCTCGGCCTGTTCGATGTCGTGCAACGAAGGTTTGCCGGACATGAGTCGATCCTCCTAGTGATAACCGTCTTCGTGGGTGACCTTGCCGCGGAACACGTAGTAGCTCCAGAAGGTGTAGCCCAGGATGAACGGAATGATGAACAAGGTGCCCACCAGCATGAAGCCCTGGCTTTGCGGCGGTGCGGCGGCGTCCCAGATCGAAACTGACGGCGGGATGATGTTCGGCCACAGGCTGATCCCCAAGCCACTGTAGCCAAGGAAGATCAGCACCAGTGTCAGCAGGAACGGCGTGTAGTGCGCATTGCGGGCCACGGCACGAATCAGGCCGTACATGGTCACCAGCACCAGGATCGGCACCGGCAGGAACCAGAACAGGTTCGGCAGGGTGAACCAGCGCGAGGCGATTTCCGGGTGGGCCAGCGGCGTCCAGAGGCTGACGATACCGATCACCGCCAGCACCACGAAGGCCAGGGGCCGGGCCAGGTTGTGCATCTTCTCCTGCAAGCTGCCTTCGGTCTTCATGATCAGCCAGGTGCAGCCGAGCAGCGCATACGCCACGATCAAGGCCACGCCGCAGAACATCGTGAACGGCGTCAGCCAGTCCAGGGAGCCACCGGCAAACTGCCGGTCGACCACCGGGATGCCATCAATGAACGCCCCCAGCGCCACGCCCTGGAAGAACGTCGCTGCCAGCGAGCCGCCGATGAAGGCCTTGTCCCACAAGTGACGCTTGTCGTCCTTGGCCTTGAAGCGGAACTCAAACGCCACGCCGCGAAAGATCAGCCCGATCAGCATCAGCATCAGTGGCAGGTACAGCGCCGAGAGCACCACCGAATAGGCCAGCGGGAACGCGCCAAACAACGCCGCGCCGCCGAGTACCAGCCAGGTTTCGTTGCCGTCCCACACGGGGGCGACGGTGTTCATCATCACGTCACGGTCGGTCTTGCCCGGGATGAACGGGAAGAGAATGCCGATCCCCAGGTCGAAGCCATCCATGACCACGTACATCATGATGCCGAAGATGATGATCACGGCCCAGATCAGCGGAAGATCAATACCCATGGCTCAGTTCCCCTTGTTCAAGGTGTCGCCGTGATCGGCATCGGCACTGTCATCAGCCGCCGACAACGGACGCGCCGGTGTGCGTTTCTGCCCAGGGCCACCGTGGGTGGGCTCGGTGCTTTCGTGGGTCACAGGCCCTTTGCGCACCAGGCGCATCATGTAGCCCAGGCCAGCGCCGAACAGCGCGAAGTACACCACCACAAACAACACCAACGTAATGCTCATCTGCGCAAAACTGTGGTTGGACGAGGCGTCCGCCGTGCGCATCAGCCCGTAGACCACCCACGGCTGTCGGCCGATCTCGGTGGTGAACCAGCCGGCGAGAATCGCGATCAGGCCGGACGGGCCCATCCACAGCGCCAGGTACAGGAACGGCTTGGACGTGTACATCTTGTCGCCACGGCGCAGCCAGAGGCTGAACAGGCCGGTGAAGATCATCAGGAAGCCCAGGCCCACCATGACCCGGAACGACCAGAACACGATGGTCGAGTTGGGACGGTCCTCAGGCGGGAACTCCTTGAGGGCCGGCACCTGCTTGTCCAGGGAGTGGGTCAGGATCAGGCTGCCCAGGTACGGAATTTCTACTGCGAACTTGGTTTTTTCAGCCTTCATGTCCGGCCAGCCGAACAGGATCAGCGGCGTGGGCTCGTTGCCGATATTTTCCCAGTGGCCTTCAATCGCGGCGATCTTCGCCGGTTGATGCTTGAGGGTATTCAGGCCGTGGAAGTCACCGATGACCGCCTGGATCGGCGCAACGATCAGCGCCATCCACATTGCCATCGACAGCATGGTGCGGATCGCCGGGTTGTCCTTGCCGCGCAGCAAGTGCCAGGCCGCCGAGGAGCCGACGAAGAACGCGGTAGCGACGAACGCGGCCGTGGCCATGTGCATCAGGCGGTAGGGGAACGACGGGTTGAAGATCACGGCCAGCCAGTCGGTAGGAATCACCCGGCCATCAATGATTTCAAAGCCCTGTGGCGTCTGCATCCAGCTGTTGGAGGCAAGAATCCAGAAAGTCGAGATCAGCGTGCCGACGGCCACCATCACCGTGGCAAAGAAGTGCAGCTTGCGTCCGACCTTGTTCCAGCCGAACAGCATGACCCCAAGGAAGCCGGCTTCGAGGAAGAACGCCGTGAGCACCTCATAAGTCAGCAACGGCCCGGTGACGGCACCGGCGAAGTCCGAGAAGCGGCTCCAGTTGGTGCCGAACTGATAGGCCATGACCAGGCCGGAGACCACGCCCATGCCGAAGTTGACGGCAAAGATCTTCGACCAGAAATGGTAGAGGTCACGGTAGGTGTCGTTGTGGGTCTTGAGCCACAGGCCTTCCAGCACCGCAAGGTAACTGGCCAGGCCGATGGTGATGGCCGGGAACAGGATATGGAATGAGATGGTGAACGCGAATTGAATTCGGGCGAGATCTAGCGCCTCCAAACCGAACATAAGTCTTCCTCTGTCAGGTAATACCGAATGCTGGCTGGAGGCCTGCACCCACTGCCCCCACGGATATGGAGTGTGGCGAATTCAAATTCGTTTCTTTTTATAACCAACCACGCAGGGATTCTGGCCTTGCGGCCGCCAGAGCAATCCCGGCGAAGGTTTTGATCTGGATCAAGCATTGCTGAAAGAGTAGTCCCATTTTCGCGAGAGCAAGGCGTGGTCTTTTGCCGCGTGACAGGTTGCCTCAGTGGTCACTGGGTGTTGTCTTTGGTGAGATTGGGCGTGTTTTGGGTGTATATCCGTTATTTGGGTGATGGCTGGTATTGGTTCCGCTCTTACAGCGGCTCACTTTTGAAAAGCGCAAAAGTAAGCAAAA
>NZ_JBSVWQ010000156.1:0-13492 GCF_054071215.1 Pseudomonas sp. SDO5522_S412
GTATTGGCTGACACACCGCATTCGCGAGCAAGCCCGCTCCCACATTGGTAATGCGGTGTTTCAAATATTGGCGCGCAGGATGCTTTCCGGCAACGGTTGCCCCCGCTCGACACTCGCCGCAACGGCCGCAATCAAACCCTCCAACTCATACCCCTGCCCTGCCAGCCAGGCCTGATCGTAATAGGTCGTGGCATAGCGCTCACCGCCGTCGCACAAGATCGCCACGATCGAGCCCGACTCCCCTGCCGCCTTCATCTGCTGCGCCGCGATCAACGCACCGATCAGGTTGGTGCCACTTGAGCCGCCTACTCGCCGCCCCAAGCGCTGCGCCAGGTAATGCATGGCCGCCAGGGACAGCGCATCCGGCACCTTGACCATCGCATCAATCACTTTCGGCAGGAAAGACGCCTCAACCCGTGGCCGGCCAATACCTTCGATGCGCGAGCCACAGTCCAGGCGCAGGCTGGCGTCGCCGCTCAGGTAGTAGTCGAAAAACACCGAACGCTCCGCGTCCGCGCACAACACTCGGGTGCAGTGCTGGCGATAACGCACATAACGCCCCAACGTCGCCGTGGTGCCACCCGTGCCGGGGCTGGAAATCAGCCAACTCGGCTCCGGATAACGCTCAAAGCGCAGTTGCTGGAAGATCGATTCAGCGATGTTGTTGTTGGCGCGCCAGTCAGTGGCACGTTCGGCATAGGTGAACTGGTCCATGAAATGGCCACCGCTTTCCTGCGCCAGGCGCTCGGATTCGGCGTAGATCTGCGTCGGATCCTGCACCAGATGGCTCTTGCCCCCGTAGAACGCGATCTGCGCAATCTTTTCCTGGGAAGTGGTGGCCGGCATCACCGCAATAAACGGCAAGCCCAGCAGCCTGGCGAAGTACGCCTCGGAAATCGCCGTGGAACCGCTGGAGGCTTCGATCACCGGTGCACCGGGCTTGAGCCAGCCGTTGCACAACGCATAGAGGAACAACGAACGCGCCAGCCGATGTTTCAGGCTGCCGGTGGGATGGCTGGACTCATCCTTGAAATACAACTCGATACCCGGCAAACCCTGCATTGGCAAGGGGATCAGGTGGGTGTCGGCGCTGCGCTGGAAGTCCGCTTCAATAATGCGAATGGCTTCGCGGGCCCATTGGCGGTTGTCGCTCATGATCGGTTTCTCTAAGGATTTCAGACCTGATCTTAGGATGTTTCCTACACTCCACACAGATACAGTCATGACTCAATTGGACACACAATTTTCGGGGTCTGGCGCGCAAGTGATCAGACCGATTCCTTATAACAAATAAGAATATAACTTTTGTTTTAACAACTAACGGTACGGGTTAGGGTACCCACCTATTGAACTTTGATTGGAGAGCATCCCTTGCCTCTGCGTAGCACTTTCACCCGTTTCTTCCAGCTGGAAGCCGCCAGCGGTCTGCTCCTGATCGCTGCTGCCGCTTTGGCGCTGATCATCAACAACTCACCGCTGTCGCACCTCTACGCGAGTTTTCTCGACGTGCCGGTGGTCGCACAAATCGGCGCCCTGAAAATCGCCAAGCCGGCGCTGCTGTGGATCAACGACGGCCTGATGGCCCTGTTCTTCCTGCTGATCGGCCTTGAGGTCAAACGCGAGTTGCTCGACGGCCAACTGTCCAAGCCTTCGCAAGTAGTACTGCCGGGAGCGGCAGCCATCGGCGGCATGGTCGTGCCGGCGCTGATCTATTGGGCGCTGAACAAGGACAACCCGGCCGCCCTGGGTGGCTGGGCAATCCCCATGGCCACCGACATTGCCTTCGCCCTGGGCGTATTGGCCCTGCTGGGCAAGCGCGTGCCGGTTTCGCTGAAGTTGTTCCTGATGACCCTGGCCATCATCGACGACCTTGGCGCAATCATCGTGATCGCCATCTTCTACTCCACCGACCTGTCCGGGGCGTCATTGGCCGGCGCAGCGGCATGCCTGATCGCCTTGATAGCCATGAACCGGCTGGGTGTCGTCAAGCTGGGGCCCTACATGATTGTAGGGCTGATCCTGTGGGTCTGCGTGCTCAAGAGCGGCGTACACGCCACCTTGGCGGGCGTAACATTGGCGTTCTGCATCCCGCTGCGCACCAAAAACGCCGAGCCATCGCCGCTGCTGACCCTGGAACACGCCCTGCATCCCTGGGTGGCCTACGCGATCCTGCCGCTGTTTGCCTTTGCCAATGCCGGCGTCTCGCTGGTGGGCGTCAACCTGGAAAGCTTCACCCACCACGTGCCAATGGGCATCGCCGCCGGCCTGCTGCTGGGCAAGACCGTTGGCGTACTGGGTTTCACCTGGGTCATGGTAAAAACCGGCCTTGCCGCACTGCCCGCCGGCGCCAACTGGGGCCAGGTGCTCGGCGTGGCGGTCCTGTGCGGCATCGGCTTCACCATGAGCCTGTTTGTCGGCTCCCTGGCGTTTGTGCCGGGCAGCAGTGAATACGCGGGTATGGACCGGATGGGCATCCTGACCGGATCGATATTGGCGGCGCTGATCGGGTATGCAGTGACGGCGATGGCCAGTCGCAAGCAGGCGCTCGTTCAGGCGTAACCGCTTTTGGAGCCGGCTTGCCGGCTCCAACCTCCTCTAGGCCCATTCGGCGCCATCTCACAGAACCGTCCTACATCCACCCTCCGCTGCTTGCAATAACGTCGTGCTCCCGGCTCCGCCGCCGGACGTCGTTATGCAACACGCCAGGAGGGCACGATGGCAAACAGCAAGGATATCCCCCAAGTCTGGCGATGCTACGGGACCGGCACGGGGGGTTACCGTCGGCTCGAGAACATGAGCGAGCGCGAGCTGGCTGATCGTGAGGCCAGGCAGCGAGCATACGAAGCCATGCTTGCCCGTCAGGAGGTCTACGAGGCCAGACGCAAAGTGGAGCGACCGCCAGCAACATTGCCCATCGCGGGCTGCGTCTTCGCCAAGTCCTGCAACCTGCCGGACGCCCACATCGACTACAACAATCCATCCGGCTATGTACCGCTTGACCCCATAGGAGACTATGGCGAGCACGTTCTGCTGGGTGGTCGTGAAACGGACATCGAGGGGCTGCTGTCACTCAAAAAGATCAGCGGCAGCGCACTCCCGGCTGGGCTAGGGACATTGGCACTGGGTGGCTCAGCGGTTAGTGGCGCCTCCAGCATCGCAGCGAGTGTTGGAACAGCTGGGGCCGGACTGATGCTTGGGGTTGCAGCCCTCGTCTGGCCCTCCAGCCTGGGCGATAGTGCGCTTTACAGCGACCGTCAACTGCGCTCAATGCCACGGGCACGCACCCGAGCCCGCCTGCATATCGAGCAACTTGCTGACGGCACGCTCAAGGGATACGCCTTCTACACCGGGAAAAATCGCGACTGGGAAATGGTTGATGTCGTGCAGTTTGGCCAGCGCGGCACGCAGCAGGTCGCGGACTTGGGCGACGGCGTCGAGCTGATCTGGACGCCTGCTGTCGACCCCGCTGACACCCTCGGCATTCCTGCGTTGGAGGCTGCACCGCAGGCGCCGCAAATCTGGGTGTATCCGCCAACCGAGAAGGCCGACAACATCATCGTTGATCCGATCTATCCGCCGGAATACAGGGATTTTATTCTGGTGTTTCCGGCGGGTTCGGGTATTCGACCTCTGTATATCGTCGTAAGCCTGAGGTATGAGGACGCCCCCTATCACGGAAAAAAAGATAACGCTGTCAAAAGCAGAAAGCCGACTAACGGCCTGGATGCGCTTAATAACTCGGTAGAGCTGAATCCGCCAAACTCACGTAGACGCATAGGGATTGACCCACACACAAAAGAGTTTGTAGTGATCGATCGCACCTCAGAAGGCGTTTACCACGGTCATGTGAGACTGTGGAGTGAGCTAAGACAAGAGATGAAAAATGCTTTAATAAAAGCGAACAAAACAGATCGAAAAGGAAAGATTCTGGGAGCCGAAAAATGAGTTTGCGCTATCACGACCCTTCTTTAAGTCAGGATGAAGCTATAAGCTTTATAGCCACTAATGACCTGACCAAGGTCACAAAAGCTCTAATATCCATCGGCCTTAACGAGACAGATGCTATCTGGGCACAAGAAACCTGTCTCAAGTACGCAAACAATGACAACGAGGACATCGCGTCGGCTGCCATCATCGCGATAGGCCACATTGCACGCCGTTTCGGCGAGTTGGACATGGCGAAAGTTACGCCCGTACTGCAACAGGCAAAAAGGAAATCTCCTTCTCTGAGCGGAGTCGTACAAGACACGCTTGACGACATTCAGATGTTCACCTGATATCCCACATATACCCCAACAAAAAACCCCAACCGGCCACCCGGTTGGGGTTTTTCTTTTCCTGCAACCTTACCCTTAGCGAGTAACGCGGCTGGTTCCGTCCACCGTCATGATGCGGACGCGGTCGCCGATGCGGAAGATTTCGTTCTCTTGAACCGCCTGGACGTAGGCGCGCATGCTGCCATCATCTTCGCGGACGGTGATTTCAACACCCTGGGTGCGGGTCAGGCCTTCCTCGGTGGCCGAGCCCAGCAGGCCGCCGGCGACTGCGCCGATAACGGCGGTCACGATGCTGCCACGGCCGCCGCCGATGGCGCTGCCGCCAACGCCGCCGATGACTGCGCCCGCAGCGCCGCCGATTGGGGTCTTGGTGCCTTCGATTTTCACCGGACGCAGGGATTCGATGGTGCCCATGCGAACAGTCTGTACACGACGAGCTTCGTCACGGGAGTACGAGTCGCCGGTCAGACTCGAGGCGCAGCCACCCAGCAGCAGCGACAGGGTGGTAAAGCAGGCAACTAGTAAAACGGACTTACGCATAGCATCAACTCCAAAGGACAGGTAACCATTAAACCGCTGTGGCTTGCCGCCTGTCACGGCATGCCGGGCAGAAAATTGTTTTCATTCAGCCTTAGTACAGAGAACCTGTACCGAAAAACTCGACGAACGGTAGCGTTCCCACCTCCCTCAGGATCTTGATGGACGCTGTCATCATTGTAGCTAACGGCCGCATAACGCAGCGCAGCGCTACCCATCCAAGGCCTCTGACTAGAGACTTCGGCGTGCAGCGCTACATTCAGGCGAGGTGACGAAAGGTGGGCTCAGGGCGCCAGGCGCTCACGGGTCCAGTCGGCCCCCTGCAAGCGGAAGTTCAAGCGGTCGTGCAAACGACTCGCGCGGCCTTGCCAGAACTCGATGCGCTCCGGCAGCAGGCGGTAACCACCCCAGTGTTCGGGGCAATCAGGCTGGGTATCGCTGAAGCGTTGTTCGGTGGCCTTGAGCAGCGCCTGCAACTCTTCGCGGTCCCTGATTACCCGGCTTTGCGGTGAAGCCCAGGCACCCAGGCGGCTACCCAGGGGACGGACCTGGAAGTAAGCATCCGACTCCTCGGGCGAGACCTTGACCACCCGACCTTCGATGCGCACCTGGCGCTCCAGGGTCGGCCAGAAGAAGGTCATGGCGGCAAACGGTCGCGCCGCGAGTTGTTCGCCCTTGGCGCTCTGATAATTGGTGAAGAAGGTAAAGCCCTGTGTATCCAGGCCTTTGAGCAGCAGGATCCGGCAGTGCGGGCGACCGTCCTGGTCCACCGTAGCCAGGGTCATGGCATTGGCCTCCACCGGTGGCTGTTCGGTTTTCACCGCGTCGGCGAACCACTGGTGGAACAAGGCAAACGGTTCATCCGGGGCCTGGGCCTCGCTCAAACCGTCCCGTGTGTAGTCACGGCGCATATCGGCCAGTGCCTGGGTCATGCGGCTTTATCCTTCTTGCTCAAATAATCAGTTCTTCGCCTGGTCGTTGGTAGCAGCTGGAGCGGCGGCCTTGGCAGGTGCTGGCTTTTTAGCAGCAGGCTTGGCCGGGGCCTTTTTGGCAGCCGGCTTGGCGGCAGCTTTCTTGGCAACGGTTTTTTTCGCCGGAGCGGCAGCTTTTTTGACCGGAGCAGCGGCTGGAGCAGGAACGTCCTGCACAGCGACCATTTCAGCCTTCGGCGGGTTGGCCGAGTTGTACTTGCTCAACAAGGCCAGCATGGTGGTGCGCTGGGTGAACATGATTTCCATGCGACGGTTCAGGGCGCGGCCCTGGTTGCTGTCGTTGGCGGCACGCGGCATCAGGTCGCCCATGCCACGCAGCATCAGGCGGTCCTGCTTCAGGCCGCTGAGGCTGAAGATCGAAGCGATGGACTGTGCACGTTCCTTGGTCAGGGCCTGGCTCACCGGCTCGGCACCCGAGGTATCTACATGGCCCAGGACCAGTACGGCGGTCTTCGGATCGCCTTCAACGGCCTTGGCAACACGGGTGAACGGACCCAGGGTCACCGGCAGCAACATCGCCGGGCGTTTCGGGTTGTAGGAGCCATCAACCGGGGCAATCACCACCAATACGTTGTCACGGCGTTCCAGTTGCAGGTTGCTGTCCTTGATCGCGAGACGCAGGCGTGGCTCGTAGTCGTCCAGCCAGGCCTGGGTGATTTTTGGATCAGGCATCGGGATGTTGGCGACGTCGACCTTGGCCAATGGCTTTGGCTTGCTTTCGAACGGCCACCACCATTTGGTATCGGTATCCGTCTTGGCAACGGCAGGTGCAGCGGCCGGTGCATCAGCCGGGGCGCCGGAGGCAGGCGTTGCCGCCTTGAGGTCGGCCTTCAGGTCTGCCTTGGCGTCGTCGGCTTTCGACGAGAACGGCCACCAGCTGGAGCCGGTATCCGCCTTCGCAACCGGTGCAGGTGCAGCAGCCGGTGCTACCGGCGCTGGCGCCTTGGCCGCGACCGCCGGCTTGGCATCCGGTTTGGTGTCGGCCTGGCTCACTGCGTCCTTGGTAGCAGCCTTATCGGAGCCAAATGACCACCAATGCCCGCCCTCGGCATCATTTTGTGGGGTTTGTGCACAGCCAGTAATAGTGAGGCATAGCGCCAGTGCCAAGGACTTGTTCGATAACATGAGATATCCACAAAATGAGAAAAAACCAGGGGCCTGAATGACCCGTTAAACAGACGCTTTTGGAACATTAAAGTTACAACATTTTGCCTAGCGTCTTTTTGTATGTGCCTTTGTAACAAAAAAACGCAAGACAGCAAGCTATTTACAGACAACCGGCCAATATTCTTACCAACTTTTGCGCCCGCGGGTCCATAAGTACATAAGGGCCCAATGTATTGGTCACGAAACCAAAGGCTACATCATGTTCCGGATCGGCAAACCCCACCGAACCACCGGCCCCGGGATGCCCAAAGGCCCGTGGGCCAAGGCCGAACGTGGCGTTTGGCACGTGCGGTTGATCCAACATGCAACCCAACCCGAACCGGGTTTGTGTCAATAAGGTTTTATCCGGGCCGATACTGTGTTCGCGGGTCAACTCTTCGAGCATATCGGCTTCCAGCAAACTACCGTCGAGCAGCCCACTATAAAACCCCGCCAGACTTCGCGCATTACCGTGACCATTTGCCGCTGGCTGCTGCATACGCCGCCATTCGGGTTTATTAGTGCTGGTCAGAATAGACGGTGGATTGGTAAATGCACGGGTAGTCATCGCCGTCGGCTCGCGCATCGTTACTTGAAGTAAACGTTGTGCCGCCTCATCGCCAACATTGCCCTTGCCTCGGGCTATATGGGCAACTCGATAAAACTCTTCATCTGCCAACCCCACATGAAAATCCAGGCCCAGTGGCCGTGCAACCCGGGCCACGATGGACTCGCCCGGCCCACGACCGTCGGCGCGGCGCAGCAACTCGCCCACCAGCCAACCATAGGTAATCGCCGCATAACCGTGCCCTTCCCCGAGCTTCCACCATGGCGCTTCGGCGGCGAGGGCGTCGACCATCATCTGCCAGTCGTACAGGGCTTCGGCGGGCAGCGTTTCACGCAGGGCCGGCAACCCGGCCTGGTGGCAGAGCAGATGGCGCAGGGTGATGGCTTCCTTGCCCGCGGCAGCAAACTCCGGCCAGTACTTGGCGACCGGCGCATCCAGCTGCAACTTGCCTTCGGCCACCAGTTGCAGCGCCGTGACGGCCGTAAAGGTCTTGGTGCAGGAGAACAGATTGGCAATGGTGTCGCTGTGCCAGGCCTCGGCACCGTCCTTGTCGGCGGTACCGGCCCACAAGTCGACGACGGTTTCGCCGCCAATCTGGATGCACAGCGCGGCACCACGTTCCTGAGGGTCGTCGAACAGCGCGGCGAAGGCTTCACGCACCGCTTCGAATTGAAGCTCGTAATGACCCTGAATCTGCACCTAAGCCCCCTTGGAAAAGTACTACAGAAAGTGGCCGACATTGTTCCAGCCATTGAGCGATTTGGGAACCCGCTCTCGTCGATCAGCCCCCATCAATGACCTTTGCCGGAATGCCCGCCGGAATGCTCTGCACCCGGCGCTGCTGCATTGCCTTCACGCCCGGGCTTGCCGCCCTCACCGGCGTGGACCGCTGCGGCAGCCTTGGCCTTTTCGGCCTCCTTGCCCAGCTGATCGACGGCAGCCAGGTTACTTTTGCGCACACTGTCGACAAACCCCTGGAACGGCACATCGGTGATGCCGACCAGGCCGAAGTGGCCGTTTTCGCCATCAAGCAAACGGCCGGTAACCGGCTGGTCCAGGTACTGGAACCAATGCACGCCGACGATCGACGGCTCGGCCATGGCCTGCTTCAGGAAGTTGGCGTAGGCAACCCCACGATCCTCTTCCCGGGCCAACTGCGTCACGCCGCCCCAGAACGGGCCGCGGTCCGCCGAGCCGAAGTTGAATTCGGTGATCAGCACCGGCTTGTCCAACGTCCGCAGTGCCGCAAAGTCGTAGCCGTCCTGAGGCTTGAGGGTGTACATATTGAAGCTCAGCACATCGCAATATTGCGCGCAGGACGCCACCGCTTCCGGCGTGCTGACCGCGTATCGGCCACCCAGCAACAGCTGGTTGGGCGCATGCCATTTCAATGCATCGGAGATGGTCTTGAAGTAGGCGTCGGCAAAGGTCTTCTGGAAGTACTTGAAGTCCGCTTCGATTTCCGGGTGCTCCGGGCTTGGCATTGGCGGCACAAAGCCTGGGTCTTCCATCAGTTCCCAGGCGGGCAGCTCGATGCCCCAGGCCCTGGAAAGCCCCTCCTGGTTGCGGTACTTGTCGCGCAATTGCTTGAGAAACGCGCGCTTGGCCGGCACGTCGGTGGTCATGCGCAGGGTGCCGTAGGCCAGGGCGTAGCGGGATTTCGCATCATCACCGGGACCGGCCCAGGCCAGTTCGTTGTCGGCAAAGAAGCCGATCAGCCACGGGTCGTCGCGATGGTCACGGGCGGCAATTGCCACCGCACGCTCGGTGGCCATGGCGAAGCGCGGGTCGAACGGGTCGGGCATGCCGCCCCACCAATCGGTGCCGGTGCTGATGCTCGCGTAATCACCGACGATCGACAGTGGCAAGGTGTAAGGCACGCGGTCGGCGGTCGCCAGCTGCGGCGCACTCCAGTTGCCGACAGTATTGAAACCCCAGGCCCGCAGGCGGTCGAGGGTGTGGCTGACCCAGCGTTTCTGGTCGAAACCTTCCGGAGCACAAGGTGCCGGCGGCACGCACGGCTGGCCATAGGTACGCTGCAGGTTGGCGCCATAGAAGTCGTACCAGCGGCCGACATTAAAGCTGCGCCCCTGATCGGCACCATTGCCGCTGCGGCTGTCTCCGCTGCCGTAGTATTTGTCGAAAGGCTCGCCGGCCTTGGGCAACGCGGCAAACATCCATTCGCGGCCCGCTACGTAGGTCTGGCTGTTGTCCGGGGCGACGGTATTGACGCCCAGGGAGTAGAACGGATGGCCTTCCGGTGTCACCAGGTACCAGCGCCCGTCGCGCTTCTCGGTGCGGAAGAAGCCGCTGGCGTCAAAGGCCGGGCCCTTGTTCCAGCCGCCGAATTTGTCCAGGGAGGCCTTGTCGCGCTCGGCCAGCCAGCCCTTGAGCTGTTGCTGTTCCTTGACCGCTGCGGCCCTCAACTGCTCGTCGCTGCTGACTTTCTCCGGCCACCGGGCGCGGGTGGACTGCCCATAGGCGTCCACCAGATCGCTGTAGGTAGCCTTGAGTACCGGCGCGATGTCCTGCACGCCAAAGCGTTCGAGCAAGATGCTTTGGGCGACGTTCGGCTTGATCATCGACAGGGTCACCGACACGATCTGGCTGCGGTCGATCTCCCCTTCGCTGCTGGCCAGCAGCACGCGCTGGCCATCGACGGTGATCGGCATCGGCGGGCCGGCCTTCATCCCCTGGCTCAGGGGCGAGTTGGCTTGCAGCGGAATCAACAGCGTTTGCGCGGGACCGGCTGGCAGGTCGATACGGCTGAACAGTGTCCGGCCGTCATTGCTCTGCACCTTGACGTACAGGGTCAGCGCCCAGTCCATCGCACTTTGAATCCGCAGGCTCATGGCACCGGATTGCGACCAGTCCCAGGCGCCGGTCTGCGGGCTGAGCACCAGGCTCGGTTCGGCCGCCGGGTTGAAGGTGATACGGCGCAGCACTTCGCCTTCAGCGGTTTGTTCGGCGTTGTATTGCGGCAGGCTGGCGTCCTGGGTCGCCACCTTGACCACATCGGCGGGCCGTACAAAGTTGAACAAGGTTTGTTGCCCGGCAGGCGCAGCCAGCAATGGCGCGGCAAACAACAGGGCAAAAACAGCGGGCAGCGTGCGAATCATGTGAACAAGGTTCTCCCAAACGGCCGGTGACTGGCCTGATGACGTGAAGCGATGGTGAGATAGACCACAAAGTGGGCGAATTCGCCCACTGGGCCTTAAGAAATTTCCCGCCGAAACGGCGGTAAAGCATTCAGGATAGCTTTCCCGTAGCGCTGGGTAACCAGACGCCGGTCAAGCAAGGTGATGGTGCCGCGATCTTCTTCGGTACGCAGCAGGCGGCCGCAGGCCTGGACCAGTTTCAAGGAAGCGTCCGGCACCGAGATCTCCATGAACGGATTGCCGCCCCGGGCTTCGATCCATTCGGCCAACGCGGCTTCCACCGGATCATCCGGCACCGAGAACGGGATCTTGGCGATCACCACGTGTTCGCAGTAGGCACCGGGCAAATCCACACCCTCGGCGAAACTCGCGAGGCCGAACAGCACGCTGGAATCGCCGCCATCCACCCGCGCCTTGTGCTTGTTCAGGGTTTCCTGTTTCGACAGGTTGCCCTGGATAAACACTTGCTTGCGCCAGTCACGGTCGAGGCCGTCGAACACGTCCTGCATCTGTTTGCGGGACGAGAACAACACCAGCGTGCCCCGTGAGCCCTCCACCAATGATGGCAGGTCACGAATGATCGCCGCCGTATGGGCCGGCGCATCCCGTGGGTCGGCCTTGAGGTCCGGTACCCGCAGCACACCGGCGTCGGCGTGATGGAACGGGCTGGGCACCACGGCGGTGACGGCCTTCTTCGGCAGCCCGGCGCGCATGCGGAAGCGGTCGAAGGTGCCCAGGGCCGTCAGCGTAGCCGAGGTGACCAAGGCACCGTAGGCCACGTTCCACAGATTGCGTCGGAGCATTTCCGCCGCCAGGATCGGGCTGGCGTTGACCTCGATATCGAACAGCGCACCGCTTTCCGACAGGGTCAGCCAACGGGCCATGGGCGGGTTGTCTTCCGGGTCTTCGACGGTAAAGGCGGTCCACAATTCCCAGTTGCCCTGGGAACGGGACAGCAGGCTGCCAAACAGCGGGTACCATTCTTCAGCCTGATTGCTGGCGATGCCGATATTGACCTCGCCATCCATGCCTTCCTTGAGCAAATCGGTGAGACGGGTGAACAAGTCGGTCAGGCGCGAAAAGCCCTTTTTCAGCTCGACGCCCATTTCGCGCATGTGCTCGGGGATCAGCCCGCCAACGAAACGATGGCGCGGCCGTTCGCGGCCTTCCACGTCTTCGCCGGGCTTGAAGTCTGCCACCTGTTCGCAGGCGCTGAACATGAATTGCTGCTGGGTCTTGATCTCCCGCGCCAGCTCCGGCACCTGCTCGATCAACTTGCCCAGGTCGCCCGGCAGCGGGTGCTGGGCGAGCAACTTGGTGAGGTTCTTGGCCGTGGTTTCCAGCCAGTCGGCGGTGGAGCGCAGCCGCGTGTAGTGAGCAAAGTGGCCGATGGCCTTGTCGGGCAGGTGATGGCCTTCGTCGAACACGTAGAGTGTGTCGCGCGGGTCGGGCAACACGGCGCCGCCCCCCAGGGCCAGGTCGGCGAGGACCATGTCATGGTTGGTGACAATAACGTCTACCTTGCCCATGCCTTCCCGGGCCTTGTAGAAGGCGCACTGGCCGAAGTTGGGGCAATGACGGTTGGTGCACTGGCTGTGATCGGTGGTCAGCCGTGCCCAGTCGGCGTCTTCCAGGGCATTGGGCCAGCTGTCGCGGTCGCCGTCCCATTTATTGCCCGCCAGTTTCTCGATCATGCTGGTAAACAGCTTCTGACTGACCTCATCGACTTCGATCTTGAAGCCTTCTTCTTCGAACAGCGAGGCAGTGGCGGTTTGCGCGTGGCCTTCCTGCAACAGCACGTCGAGCTTGGACAGGCACATATAGCGCCCACGGCCCTTGGCCAGGGCGAAGGTGAAATTCAGGCCGCTGTTGCGCATCAGGTCGGGCAGGTCCTTGTAGACAATCTGCTCTTGCAGGGCGACGGTGGCGGTTGCAATCACCAGGCGCTTGCCGGCGGCCTTGGCGGTGGGGATCGCCGCCAGGCTGTAGGCCACGGTTTTACCGGTACCGGTGCCGGCCTCGACGGCCACCACGGCGGGGTCGCCACTGCGCCGACCTTCGTCGTCGGTGTCGATATCCCCGAGGACCTTGGCGACTTCGGCGATCATCAGGCGCTGGCCGTACCGCGGTTTCAAGCTCTTGGCTTCGAGAAAACGCGAGTAGGCGCCCTGGATCGTGGTTTTGAGTTCAGTGCTGATCATGGATAGTCGGGCGCAAAAAACGCTGGATAAATTTTCAGTGGTTCGGATCGGCCGCTATCATACCCCGCTAATTAATCCCGCGCAGAACGGAGTACCCCAATGACCGTCTTTAGCTTCGCTTACACCCTGCATGTACTGGCCGCCCTGATCTGGGTCGGCGGTATGTTTTTCGCCTGGATGATCCTGCGCCCCGCCGCCATGGCCGCGCTGGACGGGCCGGCCCGGCTGAAACTCTGGGTAAATGTGTTTCAACGTTTTTTCGTGTGGGTCTGGGTGGCGGTGCTGGTGTTGCCGATCAGCGGTGTCGGCCTGCTGCAACTGCGCTTCAGCGGGTTTGAGACCGCGCCGCGTTATGTACAGGTCATGATGGGGTTGTATGTGGTGATGACGGCGCTGTTTATCCGGATTCAGGCGCTGAAGTTGCCGGAGCTGCGCGTGGCGGTGGCGGCTGAGGATTGGCCGGCCGGGGCTGCGGCCTTGGGGCAGATTCGTAAATTGGTGGGGATCAACTTGATAGTGGGGTTGGTGCTGGTGGCGATTGCTTCGGCACGGCCGATGTTCTAAAGCGCCTAGTAGACCGCTTTCGCGAGCAAGCCCGCTCCCACATTTGGAA
>NZ_JBSVWQ010000157.1:0-13101 GCF_054071215.1 Pseudomonas sp. SDO5522_S412
TCAGCAACAGATGTGGTTACTGAATCACCGCATTCGCGAGCAAGCCCGCTCCCACCTTTGATCTCCATAGGTCTTCAGGATCGTTCCCAACCCATTCACGAGGCTTCAACGGATGAGAATCCTCGGCATTCTTTGCCTGCTACTGACCCTTAACGGCTGCAGCTCCTTATTGTTCTATCCGGAGCGCGGCATGCCGTTCACCCCGGAAAAGGCTCGCCTGCAATACCGTGACGTCACATTGACCACCGCCGATGGCCTGAAGCTCCACGCCTGGTGGCTGCCGGCCAAGGCCGGCGTGCCGCTCAAGGGCACGGTGCTGCACCTGCACGGCAATGGCGGCAATCTCGCCTGGCACCTCGGCGGCAGCTGGTGGCTGCCGGAGCAGGGCTATCAAGTGCTGTTGGTGGACTATCGCGGCTACGGGCTGTCCGAAGGCGAACCTTCGCTGCCGGCGGTTTACCAGGACATCGACGCCGCTTTCAAGTGGATCGACAACGCCCCCGAAACCCAGGGCCAGCCACTGATCGTGCTCGGCCAAAGCCTGGGCGGCGCGCTAGTGGTGCACTACCTGGCGGAACATCCCGAACGTCAGCCGCAGCTCAAGGCGCTGGTACTGGACGGTGTGCCGGCCAGTTATCGTGACGTAGGACAATTCGCCCTCAGCACCTCCTGGCTAACATGGCCGTTCCAGTTGCCGTTGTCGTGGCTGGTGCCGGACGGCGACAGTGCGATCAACGCCATGCCCCGGCTGACCGGCGTGCCGAAATTGTTATTCCATAGCCTGGATGACCCGATCGTGCCGCTCTCCAACGGCATTCGCCTGTATCAGGCTGCGCCGCCACCGCGGGTGCTGCAACTGACCCGGGGTGGCCACGTGCAAACCTTTGCCGACAAGACCTGGCAAACCGTGATGCTGCGCTACCTGGACGACCCCCAGCATTTCAACGGGCTGCGCCGCCTGGGGGAAATCCCCAATTACCCGGCGGCCCCGAATTCCAACGCAGAGAACCCGCAATGAGCGAAGAACGCAACATGATCCCCCTGATCCTCACCGGCATCGGCACCATCATCGGTACCGTTGGCTGCCTGTGGTACTACGGCTATTTGCACTTCGCCAAGCCCGAGGATGCGTTGCTGCTCAGCGACTTCACTATGCTCAAGACCGTGCCGGGCGAGGATTACAAAATCTCCCTGACCCCGGCCGCCCAGGTGGCGCAATGCGTTGATGGCGTACTGGTGCTGTTTGATACCGAACAGAAAGGGCTGACCGGCGTACTGGTCAACAGCAAGAAGCAGGCAGTGCGTTGCATGGGGCAGGAAACGCCGCAATTGGAGCAGTAGCGCGAGTCAAGTGGGAAAGGTCTGGAACCATTTTAAGTGGATTGCCACAGATTCCGTACTGGCCAGCAGCGCTGGATCGGTTATCTCGGATACTTAATTTGGAGTCACTTGAATGGACATTCCTCGCGTAAACAACTCGTCTTCCCCATTCACTGCCGGTGCGGGGGGAGGTGATTCGCGACTTCAGCAATTGGAACAAGATATTCAGAAGTTGAAGAACCAGATCGCCCAAGGAGGCGGTGGTGCACAGGGCGCGCAGGGCGAAGAAAGCCTTGAGGAAAGGCTCAAGAGGCTCGAGGCGGAGCTGGCCCAACTCAAAGGGCAGGAGCAGGATAACTCGGCGCAAGTAAGCTACTGACCCGATGCTCTTGAAGCGCACTGGGACCTCTTGATTCCTGGCCTGCAAATAAAAGAATCCCGCCATTTGGCGGGATTTTTCATGCGGCCTCAAACGATCATTCAGCGACGGAGCGGGCGGCGTGGTGTGCGGGCTGGGCCCTCCGGTGCAGTCGTAGTTGATGATGGAAATATCTGGAACCGTATTGCGTAACGCACCACAGAAGCGATGTGATTTACACGAGTCGGGGCGAGAAGGTGGCGATAGATATTGCTGCAATAAGCAACATGGTGAACATGCTCAGGGGGCACGAGAAGCTGGAAATGCTCGACGCCGAGGATCATAAGCTCAAGCACTTGCTCGACAAGCTGTCGGAACATGGCTACGGCGGGAAGATAGAGCTACCAGCCGAGGATCCCAACCGACCTGTGCGGTTCGACGACCCGAAAAAAAACCCACAGTAACGTGGGTTTTTTTTCCAGCATCAATCGATCAGTTGGCCATCGAAGAACGTGGCTTGACCGGCTGGTTGTCGTTGGAGATGGTCACTTCAACGCGGCGGTTCATGGCGCGGCCCGAAACGCTGCCGTTATCGGCAACCGGGTATTCCTTGCCATAGCCCTGGGTCACGATGCGCGAGATATCCACACCCTGGTTGGCCAGTGCGCGCTGTACCGAAGCGGCGCGGCGCTCGGACAGGCTCTGGTTGTACGAGTCGGAACCGGTGCTGTCGGTGTAGCCTTCGACGATCACTTTACGGTCCGGGTTATCGCGCAGGAACTGCGCCAGCTTGGTGATGTTCACCAGGCCGCTGGACTTGAGGTCCGACTTGTTGGTGGCGAACAGCACGTCACCAAAAGTCACCAGCGTGCCGCGATCAGTCTGCTTGGCGTTCAAGCTGTCTTGCAGTTGCTTGATCTGCGCGTCACGGGCCTGCAGCAGGGCGCGGGCACGTTCGTCACCGGCGTTTTTCAGCTTGGCTTCGGACTCACGCAGGACGATGGTGTCCTTGGCCACTTCAACGCGCTGGTTGGTCAGGTAGGCCAGTTGGTCGACCTTCTTCTGGTCTTCCTTGTCGCGGTAGGCCTTGTCAGCCTTGTCCAGCCAGTCGCTGGCGTCTTTGGTTTCCAGCGCCGCTACCTTGGTAGCTTGCGGGTTGGCTTGCAGGGCCGAGAAGTTGGTCCGAGCGTTTTCCAGGTTCTGGTTCGGCGGGGTGGAGCAAGCCGCCAGAGCAACGCTCATCGCCAGCAGGGCAGGGATCATCAATTGTTTACGCATAGTCGTGTCGTCCTTTCAATTCGGTTTCGGGTGCAATGCAATCAGGGGCGGCGGCTTATTGTTGCGGCTGGATCACAGCCGGGCGCATGCCTTCCTGACGCAGCTCCTGAACAGCTTTCTGGGAATCCTTCACAGCCTGTTCGGCCTTGGCAGCCTGGGCTTTACGCTCTGCTACGCGAGCGTCCCACTCGGACTGTTCGGCCAGGCGACGGGCTTCGTCGTAGTTCTTGTCGTGCATGGCGATTTCAGCTTGCTTCAGTTTGTCCTGGGCAGACTTCATCTCCACGGCTGCGAACTCGGTACCGCCGGCGCTGACAGCGCTGTTCACCGCAGATTGGGTCACAGCGTATTGCTCGGTCGGCGGATTGCCGGCGCAGCCAGCCAGTACGAAGCTGGTGCCGATTGCCAGCGCGGCCAATTTAAGCCCGCGCAGGTGGTTAAACGAGGTTTTGGCAGTGCTGGTCTTCATCGTCTTCAACTCCATTAGGTAACTCCTGAAAAACATCAAATCCATCTCCGGCTTGCAGTGTCTGCGGGGCCCGGCGGTTAGCTCAGGACGCCTATTCAAACGGCTGTTCCAAGTGATGGCTTACTGGCTGTGACCGGAGGCTTTTTTGAATAGTTCAGCGAAGATGGCGATTTGCCTAAAAAAATATTTGACTGAACGGTCAGCGTTTAAAAGTTGGAACTTTTGCATGGCGCAGTGGTATCCAGGGCCTGTGGGAGGCCCTGAATACGGGAGGTCAAGGGTTTTGAGGCGCAGGTTTACTAGTGTTTCTGCTTGTCGGACTGAGCTGACAAATCGTGCAGGTAACGCCGTGACAGGCTGAGAAACCGTGGGGTTGGGCCGACATCCTCATACAGCGGATCGCCTTCCTCATCGGTGGCAATCACCTGCTTGCCCTTGATGTAGGGAAAGCTCGCTTCCAGCTCTTCGAGGGCTGCGCCAATCAACTCGCCGAGCAGTTCTTCGGTATGGCGTTTGGGGTACATCTCGGAGATCGCCGCCAGCCTGGCGGCGGCTTCCACGTCCAGATGGATGGCGTATTCGGTTTTGGTCAGGCGACCCTTGGCGTTTTCTTCCCAATGCTGGGCCAGTTCTCGGATTTTCATGGCAACCTCAATGGAGCCCGCGGTCGGCGGGCGATGATGAGTGACCAGCCGGCCAGCGCGGATAACGCTGCGGCTTACTGTTGAGACTAGCTGCAACTCACAAGGTTTAAAGTTCCTTGTAAGACGTCGCCGTGGGCGGCACTCTTGAAGATCAAAGCGTCCCGGATTTTCTGCTGGAGATTGGCTGATGAGCGATATCGATGCACGTTTGCGTGAGGATGTTCACCTGCTGGGTGAACTGTTGGGCAACACGATTCGAGAACAGTACGGCGATGAATTCCTCGACAAGATCGAGCAGATCCGTAAAGGCGCCAAGGCCGACCGCCGTGGCGCAGCCTCGGAGCAGGTGGCCGGCGAAGAGCTGAGTGCCAGCCTCAATCAACTCAAGGAAGACGAACTGCTGCCGGTGGCGCGGGCCTTCAACCAGTTTCTCAACCTGGCCAACATCGCCGAACAGTATCAGTTGATCCATCGCCGTGATGAATCAACCCCGGCGCCGTTCGAGTCGCGGGTGCTGCCGGAACTGCTGGCGCGCCTGCAGAGTGAAGGCCACAGCAGCGAATCCCTGGCGCGCCAGTTGGGCCGGCTGGAAATCGAACTGGTGCTCACCGCTCACCCCACCGAAGTCGCCCGCCGCACCCTGATCCAGAAATACGACGCCATCGCCGCACAACTGGCCCTGCAGGATCACCGCGACCTCACCACCGCCGAGCGCGAGCAGATCCGCAATCGCCTGCAACGCCTGATCGCCGAAGCCTGGCACACCGAAGAAATTCGCCGCACCCGGCCCACGCCGGTAGACGAAGCCAAGTGGGGCTTTGCGGTGATCGAGCATTCGTTGTGGCACGCCATCCCGAATTATTTGCGCAAGGCCGATCACGCCTTGCACGCGGCTACCGGCCTGCGCCTGCCTCTGGAGGCCGCGCCGATTCGCTTTGCTTCCTGGATGGGCGGCGACCGCGACGGCAACCCCAACGTCACCGCCCCGGTCACCCGCGAAGTGTTGCTGCTCGCGCGCTGGATGGCCGCTGACCTGTACCTGCGCGATATCGATCACCTGGCCTCCGAGCTGTCGATGCAACAAGCCAGCCCGGCATTGCAGGCCAAGGTGGGTGACAGCGTCGAACCTTACCGGGCATTGCTCAAGCAATTGCGTGAGCGGCTGCGCGCCACACGCCAATGGGCCCACACCTCGTTGACCAGCACCACGCCGGCGCCCGCCGATGTGCTGCAAAACAACCGCGACCTGCTCGAGCCTTTGCAACTGTGCTACGAGTCGCTGCATAGCTGCGGCATGGGTGTGATTGCCGACGGCCCGCTGCTGGACTGCCTGCGTCGGGCTGTGACGTTTGGCTTGTTCCTGGTGCGCCTCGACGTACGTCAGGATTCCACCCGCCACTGCGCGGCCATGACCGAAATCACCGACTACCTGGGCCTCGGCCGTTACGAGGATTGGGACGAAGAGGCGCGCATCAGCTTCCTGATGAAGGAACTGGCCAACCGTCGCCCCTTGTTGCCGGGTTACTTCAAACCCTCGGCAGACACCGCCGAAGTGCTGAACACCTGTAAGGAAATCGCTGCCGCACCGGCTGCGTCCCTGGGTTCCTACGTCATCTCCATGGCCGGCGCCGCGTCGGACGTGTTGGCCGTGCAACTGCTGCTCAAGGAGTCCGGCGTACAACGACCGATGCGTGTGGTGCCGTTGTTCGAGACCCTGGCTGACCTGGACAACGCAGGCCCGGTGATCGAAAAACTGCTGCTGTTGCCGGGTTATCGCGCCCGCCTGCAGGGCCCGCAGGAAGTAATGATCGGCTACTCGGATTCGGCCAAGGACGCGGGCACTACCGCCGCTGCCTGGGCGCAATACCGGGCCCAGGAACGGCTGGTGGAAATCTGCCGCGAACAACAAGTCGAACTGCTGCTGTTCCACGGTCGTGGCGGCACCGTAGGCCGCGGCGGCGGCCCGGCTCACGCGGCGATCCTGTCGCAGCCGCCGGGCTCGGTAGCGGGGCGTTTCCGCACCACTGAGCAGGGCGAGATGATCCGCTTCAAGTTCGGCCTGCCGGACATCGCCGAGCAAAACCTCAACCTGTACCTGGCGGCGGTGCTGGAGGCAACCTTGCTGCCACCGCCACCACCGGAACCGGCCTGGCGCCACTTGATGGACGAATTGGCCGCCGACGGTGTCAGCGCTTACCGTGCCGTGGTGCGGGAAAATCCGCAGTTCGTCGAGTATTTCCGCCAGTCCACGCCGGAGCAGGAGTTGGGTCGCTTGCCCCTGGGCAGTCGTCCGGCCAAGCGCCGGGCTGGTGGCATTGAAAGCCTGCGGGCGATCCCGTGGATCTTCGGCTGGACCCAGACCCGCCTGATGCTGCCCGCCTGGCTCGGCTGGGAAGCGGCGTTGAACAATGCCCTGGAGCGTGGCGAAGGCGAGTTGCTGGGGCAGATGCGCGAGCAGTGGCCGTTCTTTCGTACCCGCATCGATATGCTGGAAATGGTGCTGGCCAAGGCCGACGCCGACATCGCCCGGCTGTATGACGAGCGATTGGTGCAGCCCGATCTGCTGCCATTGGGTGCGCACTTACGCGACCTATTGTCGCAGGCGTGCAGTGTGGTGCTTGGCCTGACTGGCCAGTCTCAGCTGCTGGCCCACAGCCCCGATACGCTGGAGTTCATCCGCCTGCGCAACACCTACCTGGACCCGTTGCACCTGCTGCAGGCCGAATTGCTGGCCCGATCGCGGCAACAGGAAGCGGCACAGGACAGCCCTCTGGAACAGGCGCTGCTGGTGTCTGTGGCCGGTATTGCCGCTGGTTTGCGCAACACCGGCTGACATTTATGGCGTGTTCTCAATAGCTTGCAGATACCCCGCGCCGGTCGCCGTAAAATTGGCGACCGGCGTTTTGCTGTCAGGGTTGTACCTGCCTATAAAGCCAGCGCGGCGCGGGTTTCTCCTACTTTCGGCGGCTTGTGTGGTTTGGGCCTGCTGTGTATCTTGATCAGCCTTTGGCCGTTTGTGCGGCCTGGACCCAAAATTTCCGAGATTGGCCCCACGCGGCGAATCCGAGCGTCATCTCTATAAAAAATTGAGGAGCACATCGATGCGCGTCATTCTGCTGGGAGCTCCCGGGGCCGGTAAAGGTACTCAGGCAAAGTTCATCACTGAAAAATTCGGCATTCCACAAATCTCCACCGGCGACATGCTGCGCGCAGCCGTCAAGGCTGGCACCGAGCTGGGCCTGATCGCCAAGAGCGTGATGGACAGCGGAGGCCTGGTCTCCGATGACCTGATCATCAACCTGGTCAAGGAACGCATCAGCCAGGACGACTGCAAGAACGGTTTCCTGTTCGATGGCTTCCCGCGCACCATTCCCCAGGCTGAAGCCCTGGTGAAGGCCGGCGTCGAGCTGGACAACGTGGTGGAAATCGCCGTTGAAGACGAAGAGATCGTGCAGCGTATTGCCGGTCGTCGTGTTCACGAGGCCTCGGGCCGCGTCTACCACATCGTCTACAACCCGCCGAAAGTCGCGGGCAAGGACGATGTTACCGGCGAAGATCTGGTGCAGCGTAAGGACGACACCGAAGAGACCGTGCGTCATCGCCTGTCGGTCTACCATTCCCAGACCAAGCCGCTGGTGGACTTCTACCAGAAACTCTCGGCCGCCCAGGGCAAGCCGAAGTACAGCCACATCGAAGGTGTGGGTTCGGTTGAAGCCATCACTGGCAAAGTACTGGAAGCGCTGATCTGATCGTTCATCCGCTTGATTGACAACGGCCCGCTTGCGGGCCGTTGTTGTTTATACTGACGCACTTTTTTTCAACGTGGATGCATACACCGATGAGCACCTTGCTGGCCCTGGACACCGCGACTGAAGCTTGCTCCGTTGCCCTGCTGCACGATGGCAAGGTTACGAGCCACTACGAGGTGATCCCGCGCCTGCACGCGCAGAAGCTGTTGCCGATGATCAAGCAATTGCTGCTGGACGCGGGCACCACCTTGTCGGCAGTGGACGCCATCGCATTCGGGCGTGGCCCGGGCGCGTTCACCGGCGTGCGCATCGCTATCGGTGTGGTCCAGGGCCTGGCATTTGCGCTGGAGCGTCCGGTGTTGCCGGTGTCCAACCTGGCGGTGCTGGCGCAGCGGGCATTTCGCGAACACGGCGCCAACCAGGTCGCGGCGGCCATCGATGCGCGCATGGATGAAGTGTATTGGGGCTGCTACCGCGAAACAGCTGGCGAGATGCGCCTGGTGGGGGCTGAAGCTGTGCTGTCGCCTGAAACGGCGGCCTTGCCGGCTGATGCCAGCGGCGACTGGTTCGGTGCCGGGACCGGCTGGGGCTACGGCGAGCGCATTGGCGTGACGCTTGCCGGCCAGGATGCGGGGATGCTGCCCCACGCCGAAGACCTGCTGGCCCTGGCACGCTTTGCCTGGGAGCGAGGCGAGGCGATTCCGGCGGACCAGGCGGCGCCCGTGTACCTGCGGGATAAAGTGGCGCAGACCAAGGCTGAACGCGGGATTATTTGACGTCAAAAGTGCGGGCAATTTCAGACAAAAATAGCCAATCGTCAGAATTTGCCCGCGCTTTTAAACCTTTTACCAATTATGTGTTCTAGTTATCACCAGAGCATTTGCGCGCCATGGAAAGCGCCACTAAAATGCCATCACCGATACCGAGTTCGCATGTATGCGCATAGACGGCTTTTCATCACAGTCCTACCCCCTCAAGCGCAAGCCTCGCAAGGCGAACGTGACGGTAGACGACTCCGTCGAAGACTCGCCCGATTTTGTTGAAATCCAGTCTGACAACACTGCTGTTTCAACCCGTTCCCAGGGTTCCGGCGGTGCACGCACCAGCGGCGTTCCTGCCCGCCAGCAAGACATGATCTTCCCGCGCTCCATGAGCAAAAACGTCGCCAATGCCCTGGCCAGCTACCTGACCACTGCCGGCTTTGTCGAATGGGATATGGAAGTGCTGGGCCTCGATATCCATATCTGATGCTGTTGCCTTACTACCTCGGTTGTCCGTCCTGGAGTGAAAACGCCTGGCGCGAATACCTGTATCCCGCCGACGCCCGCTCCAGCGATTACCTTGCCCTGTATTCCCAGGTCTTCAACGCCGTCGAGGGCAACACCACGTTCTACGCCCGTCCTTCCGTCGCTACCGTGCAGCGCTGGGCTGAAATCATGCCCGGGCATTTTCGCTTCACGGCCAAGTTTCCGGGGGATATCAGCCACAGCGGCAACCTGATCGAGCAGTTGCCGGCGGCGGAAAGTTTCCTGGGGTTGATGAGCCCGTTGGGCGAGCGTATTTCGCCGTTGTGGTTGCAGCTGCCGGCCAGTTTCACCCCGCAGCGCCTGGGTGAGCTGGCCGGGTTTATCGACGGGCTGGAGCGACCGTTGGCGGTGGAGGTGCGTCATTCGGAATTCTTCGCCAAGGGCGACGCCGAGCGCAGTCTCAACCGCTTGCTGCGCGACCGCGGTGTCGAGCGCATCTGCCTGGACCCGCGTGCGTTGTTCAGTTGCACCTCCACCTCGGCAGCCGTGCTGCACGCCCAATCGAAAAAGCCCAAGGTGCCGCCTCGCCCGGCGGCGCTGACGCAGTTTCCGCAAGTGCGCTTTATCGGCCATCCGGAGTTGGAAGCCAATGACCCGTTCCTGGTGCCCTGGATTGAAAAGGTTGCCGGCTGGATCGAAGAGGGGCGTATGCCCTACGTGTTTCTTCACACTTCCGACAACCGCCTGGCCGCCCAACTGGCCTTGCGCTTTCATGAGAAATTGATGCTGCGCTTGCCCGGCTTGCCGGCATTGCCCACCCTGCATCGAGAACCCGAAGCGGAGCAACTGGGGTTACTCTAAGGCTCCTTTTCCCGACAGGAGTCAGTCATGGATGCCCAAACCCTTCGCGCCGAAACCTTCAAGGCCCTGCATGAGCGTGACCGCGCGTTCGTGATGCCCAATCCATGGGATGCCGGCTCCGCAAAAATGCTCGCCAGCCTGGGGTTTGAAGCCCTGGCCACCACCAGCGCCGGCTTTGCCTTCAGCCTCGGCCGCCCGGATGCCGAAGGTGCGTTGTCCCTGGAAGACACCTTGGGCAATGCCGGGGCGATCGTCCAGGCGACCTCGCTGCCCGTCGCCGCCGACCTGGAAAACTGCTTCAGTGACACCCCTGAAGGCTGCGCCAAGACTATCCTGCGGGCGGCAGCGACTGGGATTGTCGGTGGCTCCATCGAAGACGCCACCGGAATTGCCGTCGACCCGATCTATCCCTTTGACCTTTCCGTGGAGCGCGTCGAAGCCGCAGTCGCCGCTGCCCGCAGTTTGCCATTCCCCTTCACGCTGACCGCCCGCGCGGAAAACCTCCTGCATGGCCGGCTGGATTTGCCCGACACCATTCGCCGCCTGCAGGCCTACGCCGAAGCTGGCGCCGACGTGCTCTATGCACCGGCCCTGCGCAGTGCCGAGGAAGTATTGGCGGTGGTGAAGGCGGTTGCACCCAAGCCCGTGAATATCTTGATGTCAGGCGCCCTGAAACTCAGCGTGGCGCAGTTGAGCGAGATGGGCGTCAAGCGCATCAGCGTCGGCTCGGCCATGGCCCTGGCGGCTTATGGCGAGTTCTTCAGGGCGGCCCAGGAGGTTCATGAGTTGGGCACGTTTACCTTCACTGAGCGCTCGATGCCGTTCAACCAGGCCAATCAACTGTTCAAGGGCTGAGGCGTGCGTTTCTTCAAGGTGCTGGGCGTGCTGCTGGTGTTGGCAGGTGGTGTGTTGGTTGGCGTGTGGCGGGGCTGGGTGCCGCTGCCCGATGAGTGGAACCCGTGGGCGCCGCTGGACGTGCGGGCAAGCCCGAACCTGCTGACCCGATTCAAGCTTGGGCGTTTGCAGGATGATCCTGCCCTATGTGACCAAGTGCTGAAGACCTCCGGGCTGCGGGTCGCCCATCAGGCGGACAGCCCTGCCGACGCGGCTTGCCCGCTGCGCAATACATTGCGGGTCCAAGGCGCTGATGTCGGCTTGAGCAGCAGCTTTCTCGCCAGTTGCCCGCTGGCCGTGGCGTTCGCCCTGTTCGAGCGCCATAGCCTGCAACCAGCGGCCCAGGCGGTGTTTGGCCAGGCAGTGACGCGGGTCGATCACCTGGGCAGCTTTGCCTGTCGCAATATCTACAACCGCGCCAACGGGCGACTCAGCCAGCATGCGTCGGCCAATGCGTTGGATATCGCCGGGTTTCGCCTGGCGGACGGGCGCACCATCAGTGTGCTCAAGGATTGGCCGGGTGACGGCGAGCGTGCGCGCTTCCTGCGGCAAGTGCGCGACGGCGCCTGCAAGGATTTCAATGTGGTGTTGAGCCCGGATTACAACGCCGCCCACCGTAATCACTTTCATCTGGACATGGGTCGGTGGTGGGTGTGTCGCTGAGGGTCAGGCGGCCAGGCGCAGGTTGTGCAGGATCAGCGGACGCGCCCAGCGGCTGTCGAAATCCAGGGCTTTCTGTTGCTCAACCAGCTCTTCTGCCGGGAACGGTGGCGGTGGTGGTGGCAGCAGGTCCAGTTCGAATTCGGCGATCGGCAAATGCAGCGGGCGTGGTTGCGGCGCGGGACCCGGTTCGGGCAGCGGTTGGCCGGCGGTCAGGACGATCGGGCGCACCCAGGCGCTTTCGAAGTTTTGCTGCTTTTGCTGGGCGACCACTTCTTCCGCCGGGTACGGTGGCGGGGCCGGTGGCAGCAGTTCCAGTTCGAATTCGGCGATAGGCAGGAACAGCGGCTCGGGCGGGGCGATCTCGGTGTCTGTCACATCACAGGCGCGCTGGGTGACGATCTGCGACAGCAGGTCACTGCCTTCGCTGGGTTCTACCGCCGGGTCCACAGGTTTCGCCACCGACTTGGCGAGCGCGCCCGGCGTGTCGCCGAGCTGTTCGGCCAACGCCTGGGCGAAGAAGTCCTGCCACACATGACTGACGCCGGCCAGCGCTTGGGTATTGCGCAGGCCGAAGTGGTTGTGGGTCGGCAGTACACCGGTGAATAGCGAAGGAATGTCTGACATTTCTCTCGATCGTCGCTCAGCTCTGGCAAAATGCCGGATCCTTTTTTTTATCGGCCGCTTTTTGCCGATCCTTAATATTTTTGAGCGTAGTCACCGATGAGCGAACAACCAGCGGCCAGCCGCATTCGGGTCGAGGCCTTGGCCGAAGGTTTTCAGGCGCGTGCGCAGCACTGGGCCGAGCAGCTGGGGTTGCCTTTGCAACTGGATGAGGCGGACTTTGCCTTGCAGGTGGGGGAGCAGGGGCTGCAGTTGCAACAGCTGGGGCCTGAGGCGCCGGGGCCGGTGCGGGTGGATTTTGTGGAGGGTGGGGCGGCGCACCGGCGTCTGTATGGCGGCGGCAGCGGGCAAATGATTGCCAAGGCGGTGGGTGTGGCGCAGGGCGTGCGCCCCAGGGTGCTGGATGCTACCGCCGGGTTGGGAAAGGATGCATTTGTGTTGGCCAGCCTGGGTTGCGAGATGAGCCTGATTGAACGCCAGCCGTTGATTGGGGCGTTGCTGGAAGATGGATTGGCGCGAGGTGCAGAGGATTTTGAGGTGGCGCCGATTGTGGCGCGGATGAGGTTGCTCAAGGGCAACTCCATTGAGGTGATGCGCGATTGGGAGGGGGAGCCGCCTCAGGTGATTTATCTGGATCCGATGTTTCCGCATCGGGAGAAGACGGCGTTGGTGAAGAAGGAGATGAGGTTGTTTCGGCCGCTGGTGGGGGATGATCCGGATGCGCCGGCGTTGTTGGCGGCGGCGTTGGCTTTGGCCAGTCATCGGGTGGTGGTCAAGCGGCCGCGTAAGGCGCCTTGTATTGAGGGGGTGAAGCCGAGTCATGCGTTGGATGGGAAATCCAGTCGGTATGACATTTATCCTAAGAAGGCGCTGAAGTCCTGAGGGTTGGGTACATATCCGTTATTTAGGTAACGGCTGCTTATGGTTTCGCTCTTACAGCGACTCACTTTGGAAAAGCCCCAAAGTAAGCAAAGGGCTCTGCCCCGCCTGTCGGCGC